>CALFWV010000197.1 GCA_937927825.1 uncultured Caulobacterales bacterium
GTTAGGCGCTTTTGATGCCAATGGTGATCCGAACTGTCGTCAGTTCGATGACTTGGCTGACTATTGGGTTCACAACGCCTCAGTTTCTTACGGTACAGATTCATATGTCTTCCGGGTGGGTGTGAATAACGTCTTTAACGACGCGCCACCTTTGACGGATAATAATGATTTGGGTAGCTTAGGTGGTATCGGATACGATATCGGCGGACGTACCTTCTTCCTTAATGTCACAAAAAACTTCTAAGCCAAAGCTTAGCTCAAATGATTGGGAAGCCCCGCTTTTGGCGGGGCTTTTTTATGACCTGTCGGGGGAGCTCTAACCCGGCAAACTATTATGTTGCTTGCGAACCACGCGATTGATGTGGTGTGGTCTCCGGCACCACGCTCGCAGGTGAAAGGTTAGGGATTTGCAAGAGAATAGCGCTTTCAAGCGTAGAGCTTCAAACGCCGTCTCCGTGAAGGCACTCACATCGGTATCGAGAGCCTCTTCCAATTAAGACGGCCTTAATTGTCAATTTAGGGCAAAGTCTATGATGACTGTGTCGCACTAAACAAATTGGTAGCAGTCATCTACGAGGGTAGGGACCGTCATATTTTCTCATGCCATGAATTATTGTGAGCGTATGAGGTTGCTGTTTAGGCCTACCATCTCCCTATACCCGAAGGACCTTATGTTTAGGCAGGCCGAACCGATCGCACGAATGCTGGTTGAGATGAACCAAACAGCCCTGGCTTTTGAGGTTCGATGAACGCTTCCCTTGAGTTTGCCCTGCGCATGGGACGGCTCATAAAACCGCCCTGTACACTTTGACCTGTAATTGAAACCTAGGAGCCCTGTGCGTCTATCCGTGGAGCTTTAATCTTACAGCGTTCATCGCCGCCTACCGCACCTCCGGGATATCGGCTTTCATTTCTTGACCGAAGCGGGCGCTGTTTCTGGCGCGTATGGCGGCCTGCACTTCTGGTAAGGCCGCGATATCCTGAAGCACTTTGACGTCCTGGGCCAATTGCGCTGAACCTGTGAAGAGGTCGTTGATTTGTTCTTCAATCGTTTTTTGACGTGGGAAGACCCTTATCCGCACGTCTTCATCGACGTCAATTTCTGCAAGCTTTTTCGCCGCGTCAATCGCTGTCATAATTCCGCCTAGCTCATCGACGAGGCCAATCTCTTTGGCTTGCGCGCCTGTCCAAACGCGGCCCTTTGCGATCTCTTTCACGCGCTCCAACGGAATGTCGCGGCCATTGGCGACGCGGGTGGTGAAGTCGTCATAGATGTCCTGCAATTGTCCGCGATAGGCCTCGGCCTGTGTCGGTGTGAAGGGTGCATCGGGAGAATAGGCGCCCGCAAATTCGCCGCCCACAGTGATGCCCTCTATATTATAGCCGACTTTGGCAAATGTACCTTCCAAGGCAACCTTACCGCCGAAGACCCCGATAGACCCCGTGATAGTTTGGGGCAGGGCGACGATGTGGTCCGCATGGGCGGAGACATAATACCCACCGGAGGCCGCATATTGACCCATAGAGATAACAACGGGCTTTCCGGCCTCGCGTGCGCGATCGGCAGCCGCCAGAATCTGGTCGGAGGCCGCAGGGCTGCCGCCCGGGGACGAGACGCGGAACACAATCGCTTTGACTTTTTTGTTTTTCAATGCGGCATCAAACCCGGCGGAAACCGTATCGCCGCCCATTGTAATGCCGGGGGCAAAGATGGATCCGCCGGATGATTGACCCGGCAGCACAGCGCCTTGCCCGCCGATAAAGGCGATTGTGTTCGCGCCGCTGGTCGTGCCGGGGCCATAGCTCGAGAGGCTGGTAAAGGCGATTTTGTCATTCCCGACTTTCTTGCGGACATAGTCCTTGGCGTCTTCCAACTGACCAAGCTTATCGACCATACCCGCCTCTAGCGCATCTTCCGCACTATGCGGAGAGGCCTTCAGAACCTGCGAGACGCCCGGCACAGTCATCCCGCGATCTGCGGCGATCTGCGCCACAGCGTTGTCATATATAGATGTCAGATAGCTGGTCGTGGCTTCGCGGTGCTCGGCGGTGAAACCTGTTTCGGTATAGCTGTTCACCGCGTTCTTATATTCATGAAACTGGAAAAATTCCGGATCGGCGTCAAACTTCTCCATCACCCCGCCGTAGAACTCTGTTTCCGACCGCATGCCGGACACGGCGAACCCGGTCGTGTCCTGCATCCAGATCTCATCTGCCGCGGATACCGCCTGATATGACATAAGGGACGTGCCCTCAAATCCTTGCGCATGGGCAATGACAAATTTATCCGACGTTTTGAAATCGAGCAGGGCCAGCCGGAGTTCTTCTGCGCTCGCAGGGGCCATCCCGAAGTTTTCGGCTCTGATGAAAACGCCTTTCACCGAATCATCATCCTTGGCCCGATTGAGAGCGTAAACCGTATCGACAACAGATTTTGGGCTCTCCCCGAACAGGGTTTCCCCGATAGAGTGATCAATCATCGGTTGGCGCAGATCCAGGGTTAGGACTTTATCCGGCGTTTTCTCTCCGATTGAGGATAGCGCGCCAATCAGGCCAAAGAACATGAAGATGAAAATCAGCAGGATAAAGAAGCCGAATATGCCGGCAATTGTCCCGGCCATTGTAATGAAAAATTGGCGCATTCGAATCGGTCCATTCTCAAATTCAGGGATGTCGACAAACTCGATATTGAGGCCGTCAGGAATAATAAGTTAGAATTTGTTGTTAAACGATAAGGAATGACTCGCAAGAGGCAATTTTCTTGTTTTCGCAGTTCCCCTTTTTGTCAGGGCAGGATGCGGGGCCGTGTTCAAGGCTGTGACTCTGCTTTTTTTGTCTGAAAGCCGTTGCCTTGACGGGTTGCGCCTATTATGAGGCCGCTCACGTCTGGCAAATGATGCCATATTGGGGCGTAGCCAAGCGGTAAGGCATCGGGTTTTGATCCCGTGATCGTTGGTTCGAATCCAGCCGCCCCAACCATATCCACAGCTTGCCTGTGGCTAAGTCATTGATTCTAAAATGGCTTTTGACTTTTATTTAAATTTACACCCGTTTTCCTCTTGCCTGTGGACAAAACACCCCGTTCGTGTTACCTTGTAACAAAATAAAATCATTCCGGCGGGGTTTTTTACAAGAAATTAGCTTGCACTCCATTGCCTGTAATGTTTGATTAAGGAAATTGCCCGCGGAAGCGGGTTTCGATAACGCACCGCTAAAGTGTGCGAACGAATTTGGAGGATGTGAGTGGTGAATTTCAAACCCGCCCGTATTGCGCTTTGCAGCCTATTGGCTAGTGCCTCTTTTGGGGTGTCGTCGCTGGCGCAGGCGCAAGACGCAGCCGTTGATGAATATGTCAGCGTTCTGAATCAAATTCAGAATGTGAAAATCGCAACAGCGCAGCGTGAAATAATGGCGGCTCGGCAATCTGAAAATATTGAGGCCTTAAGGTCGCAGATAAAAACTGTTCCTGCGACGAAGCAAGCTGTTCGCGGTGTGGTCACAAAGATGGTGGCTGAGATTGAAAAGGTCATCGAGTCGGACTTGCCGTTCCGCAAGGAAGAGCGTTTCGCGCGTCTCGACAGGCTTCGCAGCCTGCTGGCAGATAGTGGCACATCAGATGCGGATTTGTTCCGCCGGGCGATGACGCTATATGATATAGAGGCGAACTACGGCTACACGATTTCGGCCTACACCGGAGATAATCCGATGAAAGCGGCGAATGAGCCGGGCCGACGCCTTGCGGCGTGCCGTGCTGATTTGGCCTCCCCGGTCTGCAATCTTCCGAAAGAGTTGATGGATCGGCTGGAGAATGGCGCGAATATTGATGGAAAGCCTGGCGATTTATTGGATGTCAGCGATGAAATCAAAGACGGGAACTACGTCCACTTTGGCCGCTTGTCGTATATCTACCTCGATCTGGATAGCCGTGAAGGTTACCGTTGGAGCAAAGAGGCCAATGGTTGGGAGCCTCTGAGCTCCGGCGATATTTTAAATGCTCGTAGATCCGTTCGCATTGCGCGCGGTGAGAGTGCCCCCGGTGTCGTTACGGCGCCAATCAAAGTGCAAGCCGCGCAATAGCGTCGCTACAATAAACCTTGTGCAGGTGAGAGATGACACAGTGTTACTTTCTCATTCCGCATTGCAGAAAAAAGCAGCCTGGAAGGAAACCATGTTAAAATCTTCACTCACCAAGCGCCTTATGCTGGCCGGTGTTGCAGTTGGACTGCTCGCCGCCCCGGCTCAGGCCCAGCTTGATACCGCACTTCGTGTGGCAACGTCATCGACGAACGCGGCGGCAGCGTCCCAGCGTCAGGTCGAGCAGCTGGATGATCAGGCCGATAACGCGGTTCGTGAATACCGCGCGGTCTTGCAACAAAAAGACAATCTCGAGTTGTTTGTCGCCCAGCAGGAAATCTTCCGCGCGTCACAACAAAGCGAAATTGCTTCGTTGCGTCGCCAATTGGGAACTGTTGAGCAGATTAAGCAGGGCATGAGCCCGATGATGTTGAAAATGGCTGCGGCTCTGGAGGATAGCATCAGATCTGACCTGCCATTCAACATTAACGAGCGTCTCGCGCGGATCGACAATGTGAAGGCCGTTCTTGGTGATCCGAATGTGTCGCCCGCTGAGCAATATCGCCGCGTTTTGAACGCTTATAAAATTGAAGTCACATATGGCATGGGTATCGACTCTTACGAGGGTGCGCATCCAACGAAACCTGGCAATGTCGTGAACTTTATTCGCTTTGGCCGAACTTCATTGGTCTATGTTTCAAAAGACGAAAGCGAAATCGCAATTTATAATTTGGGCACCAAGGGCTGGGATGTTCTGACCGGTGCAAATGCCATCGAACTCCGCCAGGCAATTCGTATTGCCAAAGGTGAAGCAGCACCGGGTCTGGTCTTTGCACCTGTCCTCGGCGGCAAATAGAATAGGGAATGTTTAACATGAGCGTCAAAATGAAATTTATCTCAAAAGTGACGGCGGCCGTGTTCGGTTCCGCCCTGCTGTTGTCGGCCGGTCCGGCGATGGCTCAATCTTCAATCACATCTGTTGATGCCCTTCTGAACGATATTCGTCAGAATGCTGCGAAGGTGGAGCAAGAAAATCGTCAGCGCGAACAAGCGTTCCGTCAGCGGGCTAACCAGCAGGCCGGCTTGTTGAACGAAGCCAAACGAGAGCTAGGTCAACTTGAAAGCCGCGCCGCCAGTGTCGAGCGGTCTTTCGCGTCCAACCGCAATCAAATCGACCGTCTCGAAAATGAATTGCGCGCCGCGCAAGGCGATTTCGGTGAGGTTTTCGGTCTCGCACGTTCAAAAGCGGGTGAATTTAAGGCGCTTCTCGACAGCTCTTTGATTACAGCGCAATATCCAAAGCGCACAGCCGTACTGGGCCGTATCGCGGAATCAAAAGCGCTTCCGTCTGCGGAAGATCTGGACAGCATTTGGATGTCCATGCTCGAAGAAATCAAAGCCCAGCGCCAAGTCGCCGAGTTTACAGCGCCGGTTGCCAATATTGATGACGGTGCAGAGCAGGCTGTTACGCGTGTAGGACCGTTCTCGGTCTTTACATCCGAGGGCGCTCAGTTCTTGGGGTATAAAAAGCCGGATGCTGAATCAGGCAATAACGCTCCGCTTCTCACAAAGCTTCCAAGTCAGCCGGGTGGTCAGATTTCGTCCGCTGCAAGTCAGGTCGCTTCGGCAGCCGAGGGCGAGTTGGTTTATGCTCCGCTTGACCCAACACGGGGCGAATTGCTGAAGTCTTTCGAGCGCGTGCCGTCCTTTAAGGAGCGTCACTGGGTCCAAGGCGGTAACATCGGTAAGTTCATCATCATTATGGCGGCTTTAGGTGTGTTGTTCGGTATCTTTAACATCATCCGTCTGTTCTTCGCGAAAATGGCCATCAATGGTCAGAAGCGTAAGGCACAGCCGTCCAAGTCAAATGCGCTTGGCCGGGTTATGATGGCCTATGAAGGAGCCCAGAATAAGGATGCGGATACGGTTGAGCTTAAGCTTGATGAAGCGATCTTGCGGGAATCTCCGAAATTCGAATTCGGTTTGAACATCCTTAAGCTTTTGGCCGGTGTTGCACCGCTTCTCGGTCTCTTGGGTACGGTTACGGGTATGATCCAAACTTTCCAAGCGATGATGATTTACGGAACAGGCGATCCACAGCTCATGGCTGGCGGTATCTCTGTCGCGCTTGTGACCACAATGCTGGGTCTCTACGCCGCTATTCCGCTCCTCGTCCTGCACAGCTTCTGTGCTTCAATGGCGCGCTCTATTCAGGGCACATTGGAAGAGCAGTCTGCCGGCATCGTTGCCCGTCACGTGGAAACACGCGGTCTGGGTACCGGTTCGAGCATCGCTTAGGGTTAACTGAACGTAAGACGACGAAAGGCCTACGCCATGGAAAATGTCTTCAACGGTCTCCAGGAGTTTCTGGGGACCGGAGGTAACATCCTCTTTTATATCATGATCCTGACGTTCTTTATGTGGACGTTCATCCTGGAGCGTTTTGCGTATTATCTATTCGCACACAAACCGCTCAAAGCGCGGCTTATGTCCGAATGGGATGCGCGGTCTGACAAAACATCTTGGAGAGCTGACGCGATCAAGGATGAGCTTGTCAGCCAAGTCAAAGAACGCACAGGTGCCAATGTCGGCATCATCAAAACACTGGTTGCGCTCGCGCCCCTCATGGGTCTCTTGGGAACTGTGACCGGTATGATTGAAGTGTTCGATGTGATGGCGCTCTCCGGATCTTCAAACGCACGCTTGATGGCAGGGGGTGTCTTTAAGGCGACCATTCCGACCATGGCGGGTATGATGGCGGCGCTCTCCGGACTCATCTTCGCGACAATTTTGCCGCGTATGAGTGCGCGTGAAACCGCTCGCTTTGCCAATGATCTCGACGAGCAAACCGCTCGTGCCGCGGCCTAATCGGCTTATAGAAAGGAAAATGCTATGAGACGCAGCCGCCGCACACAAGGGGGAGACGAGGGCGAAGTCGACATGACACCGATGCTCGACATCGTTTTTATCATGCTGATCTTCTTCATCGTCACAGCGACGTTTTTGGACGAAACCGGGGTCGATCTAACACAGCCTCCGCCTCCGCCGGACGACATTAATACGCCGCCTTCCAATAATCCGGCCATTACGGTCTATGTGGATAATCGGGATAATTGCGCTGTTGATGGCCGTTCAACCGGATGTGACCGGGTCATTCTCGCCGTGGAGCGTCTGCTGGCCGAAAAGCCAAATGCAGCCGTTATTCTTCGGATGGACGAGCAGGCCTCACATAAGAATCTGATCATGTTGAAAGACGGGTTGGATCAAGGGGGCTTGGCCACCAAAATCGAAATCATCCGGAAAACCGGATAAGTTTTCTCGCGCTAAAATTTGGCGCGGGACACCCGCCGGGAGATGTTCTTTTCTGAATGTTTTTTGGCTAAATGTAATAATATCGCATGACGCTTGCATTTGCGCGTCATTTGTAATAAGGTAACACCATGGCAAGACGCGGTCGCACAGTCATCCCTGAAGAGGATACAGAGTTAAACATGACGCCCATGTTGGACGTTGTCTTTATCCTTCTGATTTTCTTTATCGTCACATCTGTCTTTGTTAAGACGCCGGGCATTGATCCCTCACAGCCTGATGCGGTGCTGGATCTGGAGGTCAAACCGACCATCCTTGTTGCGGTGAATGCACAGAACGAAGTTTGGATTGACAAGCGCCCATATGACATCGGCGAAATTCGCCCTATCATTCAGTCTATTCTCGCGGAAAGCCCAAAGGCCGAAGCGATTATTAAAGCTGATCGCGACGCCGAAGTTGGTGTTGTTATGGCTGTTCAGGAATTGATGCAGGAATTGAAAATCAATACCCGCGTCGGTACAGAGTAAGAGGACAATACAATGAGTAATACAATCCGTTGGTTGGTTTTAACGCCGCTTGCTGCCGTGTTTACGGTCCTTTTGTTCCTCGCCATGCGGGCCTTGATCTCCGATGAGTTTAAGCCGCAGGATAAAGGCGAAACCGCAAGCTTTGAAATCAACCCGAAAGTTGAAGACATCAAAGTTATTGAGCGTGAAACAAAGGTCGATAAGGTCAAAAAAGTTATTACACCGCCGCCGCCGCCGATGATTGAGCGCGCGAAAGCCGATAAGCCAACAGAGAAAATTGCATCCATTGAAGGGGCGGTTCCAGAGTTTGAATCTCCAAAGATTGATGCGTCTAACTTCAAGATTACGGTGTCAGACCGCGATGCGCAGCCGCTCGTCCGTATTCCGCCAATCTTCCCGCCGCGGTTTCTGCAAGGGGACAATTCCGGCTATTGCAAAGTGCGTTTTGACGTGAGCCCGGAAGGCCAGCCCTTCAACGTCCAAACGACGACATGTACGTCTCGCCAGCTCGAAGGCGCGACCAAGAAATCGGTTCAA
Organism: uncultured Caulobacterales bacterium; assembly: GCA_937927825.1. Lineage (GTDB taxonomy): Bacteria > Pseudomonadota > Alphaproteobacteria > Caulobacterales > Maricaulaceae > Litorimonas. The sequence continues at coordinate 8,448 of CALFWV010000197.1, forward strand.
AAATGGAAGTATAACCCGAAGATTGTTGACGGTCGTCCCGTCTCGCGGAGTGGTGTTGAATCCACAATTCGCTTTGATCTTCAAGACGAACGTGGCCGGAAACTGCCCTTGCCATCCGGGTACTAGGCTATCGTCCGGACCGGGTTTCGGCGTGGTCCATACGGCTTAATCTTTCAGCCCGTTTCCGGGCTGAGAGGTGGACTAAATTATCGGTCCCGGTGCTCTTATCGAACCGATTTAAACGATAGGAAACTTAAACATGCGCGGCCCATTTCAGTCACAATTTCTGCCAGGTCGCGCAGTGTCTTTCCTGGGAACTGCGCTCGTGACGGCCGCTATGGTCGGTGCGCCACTCGCCGTCTTCGCGCAAACCGGCGTGGAGGCCACCCGCACATTTTCCCCCGAAGCCGATGCGGTTGTTGATAGCGCTTTTGATTTGGCGGCCTTGGACGATATTGCCGGCGCTATCAGTATATTGGACGAACTCGCCCAAGACCCCGATTTGAGCGCTTACGAAAAATCAGAAGTCTCTCACATGATTGGGGCTTTTCACTATGATGCGGGACATCTTTACGAAGCGAAACTCGCCTTTGACGCAGCTGTCGATGCGGGCGGTTTGACGGCTGACCAAATTGCGAAGATGAAACCGACCCTCGCCAATATCAACGCATTGGATAAACTTGGATTGCTGAAGCCCAAGGCTACTAAGCAGGCGGTTGCAGCCGCGCCGAAAGAGACTGAAATAGCGACAGACGCGGCGCCTGAATTAGAGGCCGAGGTCATGGCTGAGGCCGACATTGCCGTCGGCTCTGACGTGGCCGCCCGCTCTGACATTGCGAGTGCCGAAGACAGTGGAGGACCCGCAGAGGAAGTGGCTGTAGCCGATCTATCAGAGCTTGCCGCCGCCGGTGATGCGCTCGATTCCGAGGCTGCCGAGATCAAATTGCCCGGCGAAATGTCGACTCTATCTGACGAGATTAAGGTGGAGGCTTCGCTATCGGACCGCGACCTAAACCCTCTGGTTCGGATACCGCCAATGATGCCGCCAAGTTTCTTGGAAGGTGATAATTCCGGCTATTGTAATGTTCGCTTTGACGTGGGGGCCGATGGGCAACCCTATAATGTGGTCACCACCAGATGTACGTCGTCGGTCCTGGAAAACCCGACAACAAAATCTATTTATAAGTGGAAATACGCTCCCAAAATGGTGAACGGCCGCGCTGTTGTGCGCAATGGCGTCGAAGAGACAATCCGCTATAATTTACAAGACGAGCGCGGAAACCTACTTCCGATGCCCTCCGGCTTTTAATGGGCCGATCGACTATGAGTGCCGCCGCAATTTCGCGGCAGTGAAATTTAACCGAGGACCGTTTTTTACGGCGTCTCAAACTGAAGTGAAATCGGCAGCAATTTAATTGCCGTTCGGTAACATTTTTCATGATTAACTTCCGGATTTGTCCGGGGTGATCGTCAACTGCAAGGATGAAATCATCATGACCAGCCAAACTTTGACACATAAAATGCGCACCCGCGCAGCCGCTATGTTGGGGGCCAGCCTCTTGGCTGTCGCCGCAGTCAGTCTGTCCGGTGTCAGCAGCGCCGCTTTTGCACAAGATGCGCAAGCCGAAGGTCGTCAGTTTGACGCGAAATCAGGTGAAGCCGTGAACAATGCCCAGACCATGGCCGGTGCAGGAGATAATCTCGGCGCGGTGAATGCCTTGAAAGCGGCGTTGAACCTGCCGGATTTGAACCCCTACGAGCGCTCGACAATGTATCAGATGCTCGGGCAGTACAGCTATGAACTCGACCGCGCCGGCGAAGCGCAACAATATTTTGAAAATGCGATTAGTGCAGGCGGATTGCTTCCGAATGAAGTCGACAACATCAAAGTTGTTATTGCGCAGCTCATGATCGGGAATGGCCAATATCGGGAAGGCGCCCAGCGTCTTGAAAATTACCTGAATTCCGGTGGTCAGCAAAAACCACAATATGTCGACTTGCTGGTCAACGCATGGGTTCAGGCCGAAGATTATAACCGCGCGCTGCCTTGGGCAGAAAAATGGTTTAATGCCGCCAGCCCGAAAGAGCGCAAGCATTTCGACCTTCTAAACTTCCTCTATAATAACCTTGGCATGCAGGGCCGTCAGGCCGACATCGTGAAAGAGATGATTGGACGTTGGCCAGAAGATAAAACGCTCTGGGACGCTTGGGCCTCTATGCTTGCCAATGGCGGGCGCGAGCAAGAAGCGTTTGAAGTCACGAAAATGCTCTATCTTGGCGGTGCGCTAAACGACGAAGCCGATTTGTTGAAAGTGGTTCAGTATTATTCTTTCTATGAGATGCCTTTCCAGGCTGCGGAAATTCTTGAGCGTGAAATGAATGCAAACCGCATTTCCCGTACGCCGGATAAGTTGAAGCAATTATCCGGTTTATATCGACAAGCGCGCGAATATAAGCGGGCGATTCCGATTTTAGAATCCGCGGCCAGCCAATCGGGCGACGCAAAGCTCTACGCTGATTTGGGCGAAGCGCTTTATAATGAAGGTGAGTGTAAGAGGTCAGAGACAGCCTTCACGGAAGCCATCAACCGCGGATATGATGCGGGTAAATCTTGGATGTTGATTGCCAACTGCCGTTATGACCAAACGAATAATCTGGACCGTCTGAATTGCGAAATGACAGATGCACAGATGGCCGAAGCGCCAATTACAAGAGCACGTGCCTCCGCGATTGAAGCGTTTGAGAGAGTTCCAAGCAGTTCGCGCGAACGTCGGAACGCCCAAAAATGGGTGCAATTCATCAATGCGGAAAAACAAGCGGTTGATCGCCGTTGCGAATTCGAACGGAATGTCGAACGCGAGCTTTGCTATCAAAAGATCAAACAAGCCTATGATGCTGAGATTTTCACAGGTGGGTTTAAACTTGATGATGCGAATTGTACAAAGTTCAAAGCGGATTATGACTCAGAATTCCGGGTAAAAATTACCGAGGAATAAATGGTCAACTCAGGCCCAAAATAAAGAAAACCCGGCCACCGCGCCGGGTTTTTTTATGCCTGCAAAACAGGCGGCCTGAACGGCCACTCGGCGCATTCGAAAACTCTCTTGTCTTTTTATGTGTTATGTTGTAACGTTATATTATAACTTAAGGAGGACTCTATGACACATGCGGACATTAAACACGACATAACGGGCGAGCGCCGCCCCGTTGACGGCTCGGCTCGACACGCTTTGAGGTTTGGCATCGCGCTACCTTTCGCGGCGAGCGTTACGGTGGCCCTTACAATTTCTATGGCGGCCTTAATCGCAACCGAATTTACGCCGCAAGACAAAGCCCCAACGGCCAGTTTCGAAATTAATCCTCGCGTCGATGATATCCCGGAATTCACCCGCACGGATCGCCCCGACCCGCTGCAAGACGTGGAAATCCCGCCGCCGCCGCCCACGCTGCCCACTGATGACGTGGCGCCTGTTGATTTGCCCGTTATCAAACTTGCCGGAAATCTCACGCCCTTCACGATGGATAAATTGAAATTTGGCGACGATATTGACATCGTTCCCGTCGACCAAAACCCGACCCCGCTGGTGCGTATCCCGCCCGTTTTCCCGAATCGGTTTTCGCAAGGCAATGTCTCCGGATATTGCCGTGTTCGATTTGACATTAGCGCGCAGGGCCAGCCGATAAATGTGGACACCACGACCTGCACGAGTTCTCAGCTGAAATCTGCGACCGTAAAATCTGTGCAAAAATGGAAATATGCGCCGGAGATTAGAAATGGCCGCGCCGTTTCCCGCTCCGGACTGGCAACCATAGTTCGGTTTGATTTGCGCGATGAGCGCGGACAAATCCTCCCCCTCCCGAGCGGCTATTAGGGAGATGTCCATGTTAAACCGATCCACTTTCATATCTGTCTTCAGCGCGATGCTCCTGGCCGCAACGCCGCTCGGCGCCGCCAATGCCCAAAGTGACACGCGACAGTTTTCACAAGCCGCGGCGGACGTCGTGAATAAGACGATGCGCCTTGCGGATGACAGTAAATATGAAGCCGCTTTGGGTGAATTGCAGGCCCTCCTGGGTAAGGGTGACCTAAACCCCTATGAGCGCGCGACCCTTTATCAAATGGTTGGGCAATATAGCTATGAGCTTGGCCATGTGGGCGAGGCGCAGCGTGCCTTTGAAGATGCTATCGAGTCAGGCGGTCTGCCGGGGGATGATGCCGATGATCTAAAGGTCGTGATTGCGCAGCTCATGATCGCGAATGGTCAATACAGCGAAGGCGCGGCGCGGTTGGAAGATTACTTGGCGTCAGGCGGCGCGCATAAACCGCAATATGTTGATCTCATCGTGAATGCGAGGGTTCAATCCGAGGACTATGCCGGGGCTCTGCCATGGGCGGAAAAATGGTTCGACTCCGCCGCGCCAAAGCAGCGCAAGCATTATGATCTGATGAACTTCCTCTACAATAATTTGGGGATGCCCGAGGATCAGCTTCGCATTGTCAAAGAGATGATTGACCTCTGGCCTCAAGACAGAACGCTATGGCTGACCTGGGCCGCAATTTTGACCAATTCAGAGCGTGAAGGCGAAGCCTTTGAAGTTTATAAGATGATGTATCAGGCCGGACATTTGGCAGACGAAGAAGACCTTCTGCGCGTCGTTCAATATTATAAATTTCATGAGATGCCCTACCAAGCGGCTGAATTTTTAAAGCTTGAAATAGAGGCGGGCCGTATTTCTGGCACCCCGGAAAATTTAATCCAAACGGCGGCATTCTATCGTCAGGCGCGCGAGCCGGAACAGGGAATCCCGTTTCTGGAAAGCGCTGCGAAATTATCAGACGATATTGATTTGCACATTGATCTTGGGAAGACGCTTTCGAGTGCAGGCGCGTGTGACAAATCCAAAGTGGCTTTTGATGCAGCCATCAACCAAGGATATGATGCGGCCAAAGCCCATATGCTAATCGGAAATTGCTATGTGGAACACTCCGAAAAACTCAATCGACTATCTTGCGACATGTCAGATGCGCAAAGGCAGGTTGCGCCAATTACCATCTCTCGGGACGCGGCCTTAAAGGCTTTCAAAGCCGTGCCAAAAAATTCCCGTGAAAGCCAAAAAGCCGATAAATGGGTGAGGTTCATCGACGCCGAAATCCAAGCGGATGAAAGACGGTGCGATATGGAGTGGCATGATGTTTCCAAAGAGCTTTGTCTTATGAAAATCAAGCAAGCCTATGATGCGGAGGTTTTTTCGAATGAATTTAAATTGGAAGATGAAAGCTGCCAGAAATATATTGTGGAATATAATGCGACTTATCGCAGGCCATACTCGGAATGAGGCGAGCAAAATATGCAATAATCCTGCCCTTAGCGGGCGGGACAACACTGCTCCTGGCGATGATATGGCGTCGGTCAAACGTCAAATGCTCGGAGGAAAGTGAGCAGGGCCAGCGTAAACTTTCAACAATGCGATATGATTTGCTGGATGAAGACGGCAATCGATTGCCTTACCCCTATCCCAACCCCACACACTCCAGCGCGAAGGCGTATTCCAGTGCGGTTTCTTTTAGGCTGTCATAGCGCCCGCTTTCGCCTTGGTGGCCTGCGTCCATATTTATTTTCAGCAGAATCGGCGCGTCGCCTGTCTGATGTTCGCGCAGTTTTGCGGCCCATTTCGCCGGTTCCCAATAGGTCACG
>CALFWV010000198.1 GCA_937927825.1 uncultured Caulobacterales bacterium
GCCTCATTACGGATATGCGGTCCGACAACAGAGAGTTGGCCGTGTTTTGCGACAGGGGTCTCGGCTGCGTCCTGCGCGGCAACAGTTTGAAAAGCGGCGAGGGTGAGGATAAATATTACAAAAACAGATTTTAAATGGCGCATAAGATCCCCACATTAAACTATGACAGCGCTGTCATACGCGAAATAGGGGTAATTAATCAAGCGCGTTCTTCGGTTCAGTAAGTTTAGTGAACCTCTGCATCATTCGCGGCGGTACGTGTCTTCGCTGCTCGAGATGAATTTTTATCTCGTTTAAGGGAAAATCTACCGCCGATGTCGCCGATAAACCATTGCCCCGATATCTCGTCGCCTGAGGCGTGAATTTTTCCAACATATTCGACGGGTTGATTATAGATCTCGGACGTTGTGACATAAGTTTTCGTAAAAGCCACGTCCCGTTTGTGAACTTGACCCTCAAGGATTGCGTCCAGCAGAAACCTCCCCGCAGGCTTATACACATCAACTTCAGTGGTATGGCCGGTTAGACTAGGTCCGGCGTGATTTAGTTCGCAATCAAATTTGACGGACGGCGCATGCGGGCCTGCGTAACTATATTGGCCTGCCCAAAAGCCGGACAAGGATTCCACTTAGGTGGTTCCGGTACTGCCAAATCCACCTTCGCCGCGCGCCGTGTCATCCAAAGTCTTTACGCTAACAAAGGCGGGTTGCGTGATGGGGGCGATAACCATTTGCGCGATGCGTTCGCCGCGCGTGATTGTGAAGTCTTCCGATCCGTGATTAATAAGCAGCACTTTGACCTCGCCTCGGTAGTCGGCGTCAATTGTGCCGGGTGTATTGAGGCAGGTAATCCCGTGCTTATAAGCAAGGCCCGAGCGAGGGCGAATTTGAGCTTCATATCCAGCGGGCAGCGCCATCGCGAAACCTGTCGGGACCAAGGCGCGAGCTCCCGGCGCGAGCGTCATGTCCTCATCCAATGCCGCGCGTAAATCGGCGCCTGCGGCGAGCGCTGTTTCAAATTTTGGCAGGGGGAGGTCGGCGAAATGCGCCAACGGTTTAATTTGAACTGTCAGGGTCATTTCACGGTCTCATTATTAGTCTGATTATTGAATTTTGTGTCAGCGGACTGGCGCGCCCAATCATTCAGACCTCGTTGTGAAAATTCTTCGAGTCGCGCGTTTAATAGGGCGTCAGCTTCGTTGGATAAAGGGTAGCCTTTGTAAACATGTTCAATCTTATCGTCCATCCAATAAAGGGTCAGACTGTCCGTGTCCGAACTATCAAAATCCTGAGAGAGGATAAAGGGTATCCCGGTAGAGATAGCGGCGTAATCGGAATTTGCGGGAATAATGTCATTGCGCCGACACATCAGAGCCTGAATAGCCACCCCATCAATGTGGGTAATATGACCCGGTGTGTCATCCTGGATTGACAAAATGAAATCCGCCGCAGAGTGGTAGGTGGCAATTTGGGCTTCTCTGGTTTTGTCTTCAATGTCCACGACTTGAACGAGCAGGAGTTCACAGGCGGTCATGTCATCGGCTTGAGCCGGTTGAGCCGCGACGCAAAGGACAAGGCCTAAAGCGCCGGTTTTAAGCAGATGTTTCATCAAAAACCCGTCCGATTTTAGCGGCTAAGCGGCGCGCGATATTCCGTTTGTCTGCTCGGCTCCACGTCTCCTCGCCGTCCTCCGTCACGACCGTGACAGAATTTTGTTGGCCGCCCATCACGTCGCCGGACACGTCATTTGCAACGATCCAGTCACAGCCTTTTCGTTTTCGTTTTGCCCGCGCCAGTTTGACCACGTCATGGGTTTGTGCAGCAAAGCCAATGCAGAGTTTCGGTCGCAGTTTTGATTTGCAAATGCGCGCCAGGATGTCTGGGTTTTCAACCATCTCCAGCGGCGGCACACCCGTTTTTGGCTTGGGTGCTTTTTTATCAAATTGTTTTGCAGGCCGCCAATCGGCGACGGCGGCGACGGACACGAAAATATCTGATGGTAGTGCATCTTCGACAGCGTCCAACATATCCCGCGCGCTTTCCACATCAATGCGGGCGACGCCATGTGGCGCGGGCAGGGCCGTCGGTCCCGAAACCAAAGTCACCTCTGCACCTTGATCCGCGAGGGCCTGCGCAATGGCATAGCCTTGCAGGCCCGAAGACTGATTTGAGATATAGCGCACAGGATCAATGGCTTCCCGAGTTGGACCCGCTGTCACGAGCGCCCTTCGCCCGGCCAGCGGTTTATGGGCGCGCAATCCGTCCAGCGTCATATCGCCCATCAACGCGGCTTGCACGGCATCGGCAATCGCATCGGGTTCTGCCATGCGGCCCGGTCCAAATTCACCGCAGGCCATTTCGCCCGCGTCAGGTCCGATAAATAGTGCGCCATCCGCGTTCAAGGCTTTGACATTGCGCTGCGTCGCGGCGGCTTCCCACATGCGCACATTCATGGCGGGGGCGTAGAGGACGCGTTTATCAGTTGCGAGAAGTGTCGTCGTTGCCAGATCATCTGCGACGCCATGGGCGGCGCGGCTCATAAGATTTGCAGTGGCAGGGGCGACGACAATCATATCGGCAGAGCGAGACAGCTCGATATGTCCCATCTCAGCTTCACCTTCGACTGTTGGAGTCATGTCCCAAAGATTGGTGAATACAGTTTTCCCGGACAGTGCGCCCGCAGACAGCGGTGTCACAAACTCGGCCCCGCCGGTCGTCAATATCACCTGTGTCTCAATCCCGCGCCGCGCAAGCTCGCGAATGAGCAAGAGTGATTTATAAGCGGCAATGCCGCCGCCAATAATGAGAAGAACCTTTTTCGTCATGGGCAGAGTTTAGGTGCGCCGAGGTGGCAGTGCAAAGGGTAATGAGAGTCGGTGGACGGCGGCGATAGCCTTGTTATAGGCCATCTATGCAAACTGTTATTTTCGATATCGACGGCACCTTGGCCGACATTCAGCATCGTCGCCCGTTTCTCGATGGGAAACGTCCCGATTGGGCACGGTTCAATGCGGCAATGGGCGACGACACGCCCAATGCACCAATCGTCAATTTATATAAAACGCTCTGGGTCAGCGGAGCCTATGATTTGCAAATCATCACGGGGCGCAATGAAGCTTTTCGCAAGGTGACGGAAAGCTGGCTGACGTGGAATGAAATTGAATTTAACCGCGTCCTCATGCGGGCGAATAAAGACTATCGTCCGGATAATATTATCAAGGGCGAAATCCTAAAGCAGCTTCGCAGCGAGGGCAGGCATATCGCCTTCGCCGTGGATGACAGGCAGCAAGTTGTCGATATGTGGCGGGCCAATGGGGTCACTTGTTTGCAATGTGATGTTGGAGATTTTTAGAGGAAACTCAAAAGACTCGTTCTGAACAGATATTATCCTAGCCGCATTTGGCAGCGCCGAGGATAGGCCCAACTTCACCGGAGAGGGACTGAACCAGTACAGCACAGGTTTCGCCCGTATCGACAGACGGGAGGTCAAAACGTGTAAGCGTTGAACGTGTTGTGCCAAGGATGTCCGCGCTTAAGACGATGTTTTTCCCGTGAAGCTTGCGGCCCTTGTTTTCGCCGCCTTTTACATTTGTCTGATGCTTTTCCAAAAGCCGGACAAAGAGGATTTCGACCTCTGTTTCATTCGCGCCAATCGTAACGGTCTCATTTTCTATCTTCACCGACACGGGCAAGGTTTTTGCGTCTTTTACAAGATCGGAAACTTCACTTCGGCTATTACCAACCCCTTCTACTCGCCCGTTAATGATGGCTTGCGGCGTGTAAACGCCCCGCGTACCGCGCAGAGATTGGTTGTAATTGCGCTGACGTTTCGTGAACGCTTTGTCGGAATAAGGGTCTTTCCATTTTGATCCGCCGTGCACCAAAGTGTCCCAATAATCGACATGCCATTCCATCGTCAGAAGGTCATCGCGCTCGGCCAGGTCCGAGAACAAGGCTTCTGCGGGTGGGCAGGACGAACAGCTTTGTGAGGTGAACAGCTCTGCGACGACCAAAGGCGCGGCAGCGATTTCCGCCTCGGCGGTTTCGGGCGCGCCGGTAAAAATTGTAAAGCCGGTCACAGTGACAATAATGGCGGAAAGAAGAGAGAAGTTTTTCATGGCAAATCCTATATTTGGTCATGACTTTTCATTCCCTGAGGTAAC
>CALFWV010000199.1 GCA_937927825.1 uncultured Caulobacterales bacterium
AGCCGCGCGTTCCCCGGCTTCCCCGCGCCAAAGGTAGTGGCTGCCATGATGTTCGGGACGAACAGCCAGTTGTTCAGACGCCGTGATAAGGGCGGACGCCCAAACTGGAGCGGTGGCTGTGCCTTCCAATTCCAAGAGAGGTCGAAGCGCATTATTCAAATCCACTTCAATGTCCGTTAATTTCCGCTCCGGATCCCCCGGACGAATTTCTACGCGATATGCGGTGCGCTCGATTTCATGCCAAACTTCTAAGACCTCTGCGGGCGATCTACCCAAGCCCGTTAAAGCGTGACCAAAGAGAACAGCTTTTTCTAGCGGAGCTTCAGGCGTTTCCGAAAGAGATAAAACCGCATCTAAAAATACGCCGACAGGCGTTTCCGCCAACGGCTCGCCCTGCGACATGTCTACCTCAACGCCCCAACGCGCCAAACGCGCCCGGACCCGGCGCGCCAAGGCTTGATCAGGCGTGACGAGCGCAGCCGTTTGCGCTGTATCTTCCAAGGATTCTCGCAAAATAAGTGAAATAGCGAGCGCTTCTTCTGCATCAGACCGCGCCTCTATTAAGGACAACCCCTTCACAGCATCGTCAAAAATACTCTGACCAAAATCTTCCTCTAACTTCGCGATACGTTTCAGCCAATCATAGGTGCGTGAGGCAGGCACCAAAGCCTCTTCCAGAAGCCGGGTCCTCGCAATTCGTGTTTCGTTTTTTGACCTATCCTCAACAATATCTTTGACAAAATCGCGGACATCACCCCGGTGAATATCCAAGCCATTTATCAATAATTTCATCGCATATTGCGGATGTTGTTCGTCAATGCTCTCCCACGTTTCATCATTATCCGTTGCTTGAAACCCGGGGAGGACAACCAAACCTTTTGGTAAATTCGCGACCACCCGCATCAAACGCCGGGTTGCGCGCAAACTCCCGGTGGAACCCGCGATAATGACCGGATAATCGGGCGGGTTATCTGTCCAATGCGAAATCAGCGCATCCAATAATTTTACTTTGCGCGATTGCGGTTCTTCCATCTTTAATTCTGCCAGTCGTGCCGGCCAAAAGTCTTGGATAATTTTGTAAAGCGTAGCGGCGTCTTGGAAATGTTTTGCTGCCTCTCCAATTAATTTCGCCCACGCGTCCGTCTCGGTCAGCTTGGCCTCTTCCAATGCCGCATCATCTAAAATCGCAAGAAGTGGGTCCGCCATGGCCAGAGCTGTTGCTGCATCCAACGGCAAATCCATCGCGCGTTCGTGATAGGCCGCTACAACACGGGCCATCTCAAAACGGCGTAGCGTCCCATCAATGGCCGGCGGAACTTTCCCGACGAGCTCTCCCGGTTCAAAAGGAGGTTCTTCAGGATCAATATCCGCCAAAGGACGAAGGCGCGGCAAGAGCGCTGCGCGAACGCCGTCTTCTGCGGCAGCCGTGACAAACGCGTCGCCCAGCCCCCTCACCGCGCGGCGGGTCGGCAGTAAGATCAATCCGGATTGCAGCTCGTCGCCATATCGGCGGCGCAATCCTTTCGCGAGCATTTCCAAAAAAGGAACGCCGGATGGCATGTTAAAAACAGAGGGCGCGCTCATTTGATTTGCGCTTTTTCGGCACGCAAAATTGCCTCGGCCTCATCTCGCGCCCTTGGGTCGCCTACATGCATCCAAAAACCGTTCATCGGGTGACCATATAATGTGCCCGCCGCAATCGTATGGGCCCAAATACGTTTGCGCGTGAACGGCTCAATCGGTTCTTTCGCCAGACGGTCAAGCTTTGTAATTTGCACGCCTGCATAAACATAAGGTGCCGTTGTGCGGTTGCCGCGATATTCGAGCCGTCCGTCATGGGCAAACAGAAAGTCTCCGTCGCCGTCATAGCCTAAGGTCCGCTCTACGGGCGCAAGCACCAGAAGGTCATCCATGACCTCACCGTCCCAACGCGCGAGCAGCGAAGGTATTAACGGTGTTTCGCCCTCTTGCCAAATCGCGTCAATGTTACAGACCAAAACAGGGCCTTCGCCCAAAAGTGGTAAGGCCTTTACCATACCGCCGCCCGTTTCCAGCAGCGTCTCGCGTTCATCGGAGATGATAATTTTCGGCCCTGTCGTACGAGATTTTAAATGTGCCTCAAGGTGGTCAGCATGGGCATGCACATTCACAACGGCGCGCTGAATGCCGGCGTGAGTCAACCGATCAAGCATGTGGTCGATCAAAGGCTTTCCGCCGACCTCAACCATGGCCTTGGCGCAGTCATTTGTCAGGGGTCGCATCCGTGTACCGTGGCCGGCCGCCAGCACCATCGCCGTATTTATCATGACAGCTCTCCCGGCAAATAGGTTTCGAACCAATTTCGCAATTCAGCAAAATTTTTACCGCTGAGATTGCCGACGAAATGCTTATGCACACGTGGAATCAAATCGCGGTAAGACGGCTTTCCATCCCGCTCGGCGAGCCGAACAAAAATGCCCAAAATTTTCGCGTTCCGCTGCGCGCCCAAAACGGCATAGGCTTTTCGGAATGCGTCTTCATCAGATAGCTTTGCCTGTTCACAAAACTGAGAAATGAGAGGATCGACTAAATCCGGCGAAACATCCCTCCGCGCATCCTCGAGGAAACTGACCAGATCATAAGCGGGATGGACAAACAATCCATCTTGGAAATCAATCAACCCAACCTTCGCAACGGACTCACGCTCGGGCAGCCAAAATAAATTTTCCGCATGAAAGTCCCGCAGCGCCAGTCCCGGCGCATGTGCGCTCAACACCCTAAACAGGTCTCGCCATATTTTATCCCATTCTGCGCGAGGGCCCTCAGAAAGGCTGGCGCCCTTATCTTTAGCGTACCAGTCTAAGAACAAATGTGTTTCCGTGAGCAAGGCCGTTTCGTCATAGTCGCGAACGCGCCAAACCGCATCTTTGCCACCATATTTGAATGACATCCGCGCCGGAAAAGAGCTGCGATAAATTTCGGCCAAACATTCCACAGCCGCTTCATATAGATGGCTTTCCAAAGACGGGTCCGCGTCTATCACTTTCGCATAAACATTTTGCCCGAAATCTTCGAGCAAAAGCAGTCCCGCGTCCAAATCAGCCGCCAGAATTTTCGGTGCAGAAAATCCGCGAATGGCCAGCTCATTGGAGATGCAAGCGAAGGCCGCCGGTTCCGGTCCCGCCAATCGGGCCAGCGCATTATAGCCTAAAGCGGCGCGGTCAGCCGGGCCGGCCCCTTCGGGTTCGGTGGGGGCCTCGGCGCCGCGCGGCGCATCCTGTAACACAGCGAGTTCAGCCCCTTTAGTCAAACGAAAGTAACGCCGCGAAGATGCGTCACCCGGAAAACTGACCACATCGGCATCCGCCCACCCTGCGGCGGAAACAAAGGCCTGTCTTTCCGCGTCGCGTTCAAACTTCACGATTGTCCCACCCGGTTAACTCCACACGTCGACCTTCACCTTGAAACGTTATTTTAATTTCCATCGCGTCTTTCGGTAACAGAGCTCCCAATCGCTCCGGCCATTCCAAAAGACAAACATCTTCACCCATGGCGTCCATAAGGCCCAGCTCATAAGCTTCGTCGGGATGTTCCAAACGGTAGAGATCGCAGTGCCAAAGCGTGAACCCCGGAAAGTCATAAGTTTGCACGAGCGTATAGGTTGGCGACGGAACAGTTTCATGCGGAAGCAGACTTTGGACGAGACCGCGAGCAAGGGTCGTTTTGCCAGCACCAAGTCCGCCAATCAATGCGACCGTATCGCCAGGCCGCAGCGCACTGCCCAATCGCGCGCCTAAATCCAGCATGCCAGCTTCGCCTATGACAGAAAGATGTTTCATAGATACAGGTCTAGCGCCTTGCAATCGCGGTGCAAGCGCTTAGATATTTCGGCAACACATCGCCCCTGAATGAGAGTTTTTCATGCCTAAAATCATATTTATCGACCACGCCGGTGAACGCCGCGAAGTTGAAGCCAAAAACGGAACCTCCGTCATGGAAGCCGCCGTTCAAAATATGATCCCCGGTATTGATGCCGATTGCGGCGGGGCTTGCGCCTGCGCGACGTGCCACGTTTACGTCGGCGAAGCGTTTCTTCCGAAGTTAAAAGAGAAAGATGACATGGAAGATTCCATGCTGGACTTCGCCGAAGCTGTTCAAGACAACTCCCGCCTCAGTTGTCAGATTTTGATGAATGACGAATTGAACGG
>CALFWV010000200.1 GCA_937927825.1 uncultured Caulobacterales bacterium
CTTGAAAAGTTGCCAGATTACGATGACCCGCTCGAAGCGTTTGCGAGTTCGGAATGGCAAAAAATCCGGTTAATGGCAGGGGTGATTTTAGAAGCGCTGAGGAAACATATATCAAACGGTAAGCGGGCGTGAGAATAAAAAAGGGTCAGAAAGTGTGTAGAGCAAGATAAAGCGAGTGCGCCCTTCTGGCCCACTTCGACGCTAAAGCTCTGTAATTACGACTTATTTTGTGGGCCAAAGTGACACCAAAGGGTCATCAGGGCGGCCTACATTATTCGTCCCTGTTTCAAACTCTACTCCAGCAGAAAAATTCACAAACCAAACAACGCTTGATAAAAAACTCAAAAAATCCTCGTTTTTCAGCGAATTTTGGATTTCACCTTGAACTTAATATTCATCGTAAATTCCATTACATCTGAACGACTTAGTCAGTGTAATTCCTGATGGTTAAGTCCCTCAAATTGGGACTTTTTTGCCCATTTTGAGGGGATTTATTCGGTATGATGAATCAGTAAATGCACGGTTCGGCGCGTCATTAAAAAAGGTTCCCCGAACCTTTTTTGGACATTTTGCGTCCTCACTTTGGGTTTTGAACCGCATATTTAAGCTGTTCTTTCAGACACTGGACAGGTGAGCGCTTACTTAGTGTAATTTGCCAAAGGCAAAATACACCATGTGCATTTTTTCTTCGATAAATTGCACGGGCTGGTCTGGGAGACGGCAGGGTTGAGCATTTTCGGGTAAGACAGAGAACTGTGCCGGATCTTTTGCGCTGAGAGTTGACTGCTGGATGTTGAACCGGGTCTTATCCAATAAAACGGGTAATTCTGACCGGAACGTCCAACTGGAGGACCTGGTGCATTTCGCGAATGCGAATTGCACGACCCGGTGCATCAAAAACTGTTGCCGTAGGGTTAACCTTGCGTAAAACAAAACTATTTCTTGGTACTCCATCGTGGGTGCTGACCCTACGGGCACTCCGCGTGTGACAAACCACTTGCACAAACGCGAATCCCGCATTAGGTAGCGCCCAACTGACGCGGCCCCTGTCTTGGCGGTCGCTTTTTTGATGATTTGAAGGAGGCTTTGATGGCTGTCCCTAAGAGTAAGATTTCGAATTCCCGCCGCGGTATGCGTCGTGCGCATGATTCCCTAACGGCAGTGAACTATGTTGAAGACAAGGACAGCGGAGAGTTGCGTCGTCAACACCACATCGACCTGAAAACAGGCATGTATAAAGGCCGTCAAGTCCTGACACCAAAAGACTAAGTCTACTACACTACATCATTAGGAGCCTCCCATGGTTGAGATCGAAACAGTTTTCGCCAGGGAAATCCTGGACAGTCGCGGTAATCCCACACTCGAAGTCGACATCACCCTTGGTGACGGCTCATTTGGCCGCGCGGCTGTTCCATCGGGTGCCTCGACAGGTGCTCACGAAGCCGTAGAGCTTCGCGACGGCGATAAGAGCCGCTTTCTCGGCAAAGGCGTCCGCCAAGCCGTTCTCAACGTTAATACGGAAATTGCTGACGAGATTGAAGGTCTCGATGCGGAGAACCAACGCGGTATCGACGCTATTCTCATTGCGCTGGACGGGACAGAGAACAAAGGCCGCTTGGGCGCGAATGCCATGCTCGGCGTCTCTCTTGCTCTCGCCAAGGCGGTTGCCGATTCTCAAGCCGTGCCGCTCTACCGCTATGTCGGCGGTGCAAATGCGCATGTTCTGCCCGTGCCGATGATGAACATTATCAATGGCGGCGAGCATGCGGATAATCCCATCGATGTTCAAGAATTCATGGTCATGCCGGTCGGCGCAGAGAGCTTTTCCGAGGCGCTGCGCTGCGGTGCGGAAATCTTCCACGCCCTGAAAGGCAAGTTGAAAGCCGACGGTCACAACACCAATGTTGGGGATGAGGGCGGTTTCGCGCCAAATCTCGACGGGTCCAAACATGCGCTGGACTATATCATGTCCGCGATTGAAGCGGCGGGTTATACGCCGGGCAAAGATGTCTTCCTCGCGATGGATGTGGCGTCGACTGAATTCTACAAGAACGGCAAATATGAGCTGAAAGGTGAAGGCAAGTCCCTGACATCCGCGCAATTCGTTGATTACCTCGAAGACCTCGTTGATAATTATCCAATTATATCGATTGAAGACGGAATGGACGAAGATGATTGGGACGGTTGGGTTGCCTTGAACGCCCGTATTGGCGGGAAATGTCAGCTTGTCGGCGATGATCTCTTTGTGACAAACCCCAAGCGGTTGAAAAAAGGTATTGAACTTGGCGCGGCCAACTCCATCCTCGTGAAGGTGAACCAGATTGGTACTTTGTCCGAAACGCTGGAGGCCGTGGATATGGCCCATCGCGCAGGTTTTACGGCTGTCATGTCCCATCGTTCGGGTGAAACATCGGACACGACGATTGCCGATTTAGCTGTTGCGACGAATTGCGGGCAAATCAAAACCGGATCACTGGCGCGCTCTGACCGGCTCGCGAAATATAACCAGCTGCTGCGTATCGAAGAGCAGTTGGGCGAAATGGCTGTTTATGCCGGACGCAGTGTTATGCCGAAAGGCTATGGCGAATAAGTCAAACCTCTCCCGGACCCTGCGCCGGGATATTTGGATTTTGCGGCGCGGTTAACGCGTCCCTAACCATAATGCGGGAAGTTGGGCGCTATGCTTCGCCTCCCGCATATCAACCTGAAACGACGCGCACCCGCTCTGGGGCTGATCGCGCTTTATGCCTATTTAGCGTTTCATGCTTTTTCGGGCTCACAAGGTGTTTTGTCTTGGATGAGTTATTCTGATGAAGCCACCGACTTGCGCGCTAAATTGAAAGTCGCTGAAACCCGTCATGCGGAGTTGAAGGCGCAAGTGGACGCTTTGTCAAGTGAAGGGTTGGACTTGGACGCGCTGGATATAGCGGCTCGCCGGGATCTGTTCGTTTCGGGTACGAATGAAATTACGATTTGGCTTGACCCATAAGTCTCTTCTGCCAAAAAGCGCCTCTGTAATACGTGTAATTATTTCACATATGAAATAAGGGCCCCAAATGGCAAAAAAACCTGCGAAGACATCGGCACCCAAGACGAATAAAGAGGAAATGCTCGGCTTTTACCGCGACATGCTCCTCATCCGTCGATTCGAGGAAAAGGCGGGACAGCTTTACGGCATGGGCCAAATTGCCGGGTTCTGTCATCTTTACATCGGCCAAGAAGCGGTCGTAACAGGCTGCCGTGCGGCCATGATAGACGGTGATCAAATGATCACGGGGTATCGCGACCATGCCCACATGCTGGCGTGCGGTATGGAAAGCCGAGGCATCATGGCGGAACTCACCGGACGCGAAGGCGGGTATTCTCGCGGCAAGGGCGGGTCCATGCACATGTTCTCAACCGAAAAGCACTTTTACGGCGGTCACGGTATCGTCGGCGCGCAAGTTTCGCTCGGAGCTGGCCTCGGCTTTGCCAATAAATATCTAGACAATGGTTCGGTCAGTCTCGCCTTCTTCGGGGACGGCGCGTCCAACCAGGGCCAAGTCTATGAGTCATTTAATATGGCCAAACTCTGGGATTTGCCTGTCGTTTTCATCATCGAAAACAACCAATATGCGATGGGCACGTCGGTGGAACGCTCTTCTGCAGAAACCGAGCTTTATAAGCGCGGAATCAGTTTTGAGATTGAAGGCATCCAAGTCGACGGGATGAACGTCCTAGAGGTGCGCGATGCCGCTGCGAAAGCGATTAAACACGCGCGTGACGGGAAGGGGCCAATGGTTCTGGAGATGAAGACCTATCGCTATCGGGGTCATTCCATGTCTGATCCTGCGAAATATCGCTCCCGCGATGAAGTCACAAAAACACGGTCTGAACGTGACCCGATTGATTGGGTCCGCACTATGCTGCTTGAGAAAAAATGGGCGGATGAGGCTGAATTAAAGGCGATTGATAAAGAGATCAAAGAGATCGTCAAAGACGCGGCTGACTTTTCGCTCGAAAGTCCGGAACCTCACCCTGATGAGCTTTGGACGGATGTTTTACTTCCGGTGGAGGGATAATTAATGCCTATTGAGCTCAAATATCTCACTTGGAGTGTCGCGTTATTTTTCGTGATGATTTTAGCGCAATCCATCAGTGCTGTCCTCTCCGGCAAAACGCCTAAAGAATTAGTGGGACCCCGGGATGACTTTCCGTCCGAAGGGCTGACGCCTTTTCATGGCCGGGCACGCCGCGCGCAATATAATATGATTGAGGGCATGTGCATGTTTGTGCCGCTGGTTTTAATTGGGGCGGTCACGGATAGTTTCTCATCGTTGACAGCGCTTGGCGCGGCTCTATTTTTCTGGGGGCGTGTTGTTTTCGCCCCAACATATTGGTTTGGCGTCCCTTGGGTGCGCACGCTGGCATGGGCTGTGTCCATTGTTGGTATTCTTATGATCCTTTGGGAGCTTTTGTTCTAATGGCCATCGATATTCAAATGCCTGCTCTCTCTCCGACGATGGAAGAGGGCACACTCTCGAAATGGCTTGTCAAAGAAGGCGACACAGTCGCTTCTGGTGACATTTTAGCGGAAATCGAAACAGATAAAGCGACGATGGAAGTTGAGTCCATTGATGAAGGCGTGGTCGGCAAAATCGTCGTCGCGGCGGGAACTGACAATGTGAAAGTCGGCGCGGTTATATTGCAACTGCTTGAAGACGGCGAGAGCGCAGATGATCTCGGAAAGCCAGCTGCTGCGCCTGTCACCGCTGCTGAGGAAGCCCCAAAAACAGAAACGCCTGCGGCTGGATCCGGCGGCCCGGTGACCGCAGTTGTACCGAATGACCCTAGCATTCCAACCAATATTAAAATGGTCGAAACAACGGTTCGGGACGCGTTGCGCGATGCAATGGCCGAGGAAATGCGCCGTGACGACAAAGTCTTCGTTATGGGCGAAGAGGTCGCGGAATATCAAGGCGCCTATAATGTGACACGCGGATTGCTGGATGAATTCGGTGCGCGCCGCGTCATTGATACGCCGATTACGGAACATGGTTTCGCAGGTATCGGTGCCGGTGCAGCGATGGGTGGTTTACGCCCAATCGTTGAATTCATGACATGGAACTTTGCGATGCAAGCCATTGATCATATTATCAATTCCGCCGCGAAAACGCTTTATATGTCCGGCGGTCAAATGCGCTGCCCAATTGTTTTCCGGGGTCCTAACGGCGCGGCCTCCCGCGTGGGCGCGCAGCACAGTCATGATTATTCTAGCTGGTACGCCAATGTTCCGGGCCTGAAAGTCGTCGCGCCATATGACTCGGCGGATGCCAAAGGCTTGTTGAAAGCTGCTATTCGTGACCCAAACCCGATTGTCTTCCTGGAACACGAACTCCTTTATGGTGAAACCTTTGACGTGCCGGATATGGATGATTTCCTCATTCCAATTGGCAAGGCGAAAGTCCGCGTTGAGGGCACAGACGTCACACTTGTTGCGCATTCCCGTATGGTCGGACGCTGCCTCGAAGCGGCTGAAATTCTGGCAGGCGAAGGCATCAGCGCCGAGGTCATCGACCTCCGCACTCTGCGTCCGCTCGATACGGACACCGTCATTGAAAGCGTGAAGAAAACAAACCGTATCGTTTGCGCAGAAGAAGGCTGGGGACAATCCGGCATCGGCGCAGAAATCGCCGCCCGCGTCGTCGCGGAAGCCTTTGATTACCTAGACGCCCCGCCGGAGCGTGTCTTCCAAGCCGACGTGCCGCTGCCATATGCAGCGAATTTGGAAGCACTGAGTTTGCCGGGGACCGAGGATGTCGTCGAGGCGGCGATGCGGGCGTTGTATGTCAGGTAAAATGACAAACAATCTTAAGCTCTTATTCGTCGTCCCGCTTGTTTTTCTTTTGGCAGCATGCGGTTCAGCGGTCACTGATGTTTCAGATGAATGGGGTGAGAACGTAATAGAGGTTACGTCTGCAGTTATGAAGCTGCCCTCGAAAACGCGTGAAGATATAAAGAATGTTCTTTACGAGAAATATTTAGGCGGACAAAAAAATAGTTCGGTTGAGACTTTAAGAAACGCATTTCACCCTGACTCTGTTATGTTGTTTCCGAGTAAAGATGAGGCAGGGAAGTCGCATTTGCAAAAATGGACAGATATGCACTCAACAGTGGTTGGATGGGCTGAGCCCGGTAATCCAGACCTGAATTTCGACAACTTTGAAATTCTCTCTATGAATGTTGTCGATGAACGTATGGCTGTCG
>CALFWV010000201.1 GCA_937927825.1 uncultured Caulobacterales bacterium
TTGAGACATGTTTACCCGTCCCCGCATCATGGGCATTTTGAATGTCACCCCGGATAGTTTTTCGGATGGCGGGCGTTATGAGACGACCGAACAAGCCGTCAAACAAGCTTTGCGCCTGATAGATGACGGCGCGGATATTCTGGATATTGGCGGCGAGAGCACACGCCCCGGCGCGGTAGAAATCGATATAGCCGAGGAAATACGACGGACAGTCCCGGTCATTCAAGCTATCCGCCACGCCACACGCGATTTTGACGAAGATGTAGTGATTTCCATTGATACGCGGAAACCCGATGTGGCCGAAACGGCCATTCTCGCCGGCGCAGATATTTGGAATGATGTCTCGGCGCTCGGCTTTGATGCGCGCTCGCCGCAAATGGCAGCGGAGCTCGCCTGTCCGCTTATACTGATGCATGCACAGGGGCGGCCGGAGAACATGCAGGATAATCCAAATTACAAAGACGCGGTTACGGATATCATCGCATGGTTGGAGCAGCGTGTTGCGCTTATATGCGAGGCCGGGGTGGAGCGCTCCGCAATCACGCTCGATCCCGGTATTGGTTTTGGCAAACGCCAAGAAGATAACCTCGCCATTCTGCGGCATCTGGATCAATTCAAAACCTTCGGTTTTCCTGTTCTCATGGGGGCAAGCCGCAAGAGCTTCATCGGACGCATTGACGGCTCGGAAGCCGATGACCGCCTCGGAGGCTCAATCGCCACCGCCCTTTGGTCGGCACAAATGGGGGCGGATATTTTGCGGGTCCATGATGTGAGCGAGACGGTGCAGGCGATGAAGGTTTGGGAGGCGATACGTGTCGCTTAAAAAAGCCTATTTCATCGCCGTCCTTTTTTCGCTGCTATACCCTATGCGTTGGTGGGAAGGGCGTCCAATAGTTGCGATTTGCTTAACGGTTCTTTCATTTTGGTTCCTTGCCGCTGGTCACGAAGTTAATCAAATATGGTTTCTTGGATGTGCGCTTGTCTTGGGATACGAATTTACCACTCTTCCAAGACGCGTGCGCCATGAAAATGAACGATTGAATAAACTCTAACTCTTGTATTTGATTAAGCCGGATGATGACAATATATTTGGATTTCATATTATGACCGACCCTCAAAACCCACAAGGCCGTGTTCTCATTATTGCCGGATCTGACTCTGGTGGGGGCGCTGGCATTCAGGCGGACATTAAAACCTGCTCTGTTTTTGGCGCTTACGCGATGACGGCTGTGACAGCTGTGACGGCACAAAATACGCTTGGCGTTCAAGCGGTTGAAATGATGTCGCCGGAAATCGTTAAAGCGCAGATTGAATCTTGCCTGTCCGACATTGGCGCAGATGTCGTGAAAATCGGCATGCTTGGCACAAAGGCCATCATTGATATCGTGGCCGAAGCCGTGGATGAGCTGGACGCCTTCGTCATTTTGGACCCGGTTGCTGTTGCGACATCGGGCGATGCTTTGCTGGAGCCGGACGCCGTCGCCGCTCTGCGCGATACGCTTCTGCCGCTCGCAGATTTGGTCACGCCAAATGTGCCCGAAGCCGAGCTCCTGACAGGTCTCAAAATTTCTGATGTTGATGACCTGACCAAAGCGGGGGATGCGTTGTTGGAACGCGGCGTTTATGCGGCGCTGATGAAGGGTGGACATCTGGACGGGAAATCCGTTGTCGATGTTTTGGTCAGCGAAGAGGGGGCAAATATTATGTCCGGACCGCGACTGCGCACACGGCACACCCATGGAACGGGATGTACACTGGCCAGTGCGGTCGCCGCGAACATGGCGCTGGGATTGGATTTAGACGAAGCTGTGATGCGTGCCCGCGAATTTGTCTTTGAGGCCATTCGCACTGCGCCCGGATTTGGTTCAAGCAAAGGGCATGGACCGCTTAATCATGGATTAGCCATTGGCGAGACCGAAGACAAAACGCCGCCGACAAATAATCCCTTTGCCGCGTTAAAAGGGCTCGCCAACTAAAGAGGTGAGGTTTGGGGTTTTGATTTGAACCGAGAGATAATGACGCCCAGTAAAATCAGAAATAGAGCAATGAAAATCCGCCAATCCAATATTTCGTCCAAAAACAAAACGCCTAAAATCACGGAGCAAACCGGGACGAAATAATTGATACGTGCCATCACGCTTGGCCCCGATGTGTCAATAACCCAAAGATAGGTAATAGTGGCAATCGCGGTCGACCCTAAACCCAATCCCAAAACGCATAGCAGCGCCTGACGTGTGGGCATCGGCGGCGGACCCGACACAGACACCGCCCATATTGAGGATAGTCCGGCCCCCATGAGCAACATCATAGCCGCTGCGATTGGCGATGGGGTTACCGGCGTTCGGCTCGCAACAACGGTTGTAATCGCGTAACAGGCGGAGCCTGCAAGAATTAATAATTGCGCTTGCCAATCCGAGACTAAATCCAGCGAAAATTCTTTCGGTAAGAACAATACAATAATGCCGATAAAGCCGAGGGCAAAACCAAGCAGTTTCCAAGTTGTCAGTTTTTCAGTGGTGAAGAAATGCGCGAGAATAATGGTTATCAACGGCATGGTTCCGACCAGAATAGCGGTCAGTCCGCTATCGACAATCTCTTGTCCATTCGCGATGAGGACAAAGGGTAAGCTCGCCCCGGTAATCGCCATAACAGCGTACCATATCCAGCGGACATCTGTGAGAGTCGGCAGGCGATGGCCGATAATATAACTGTATATCAGCACAACAATTGCGCCAACAATCATGCGATAAGCTACCAGCCATTCAGGGGCTAAAGTCCGAACGGCCACACCGACCATCGTAAAGGCGCTGCCCCAAACCAGTATAAGGAACAGGGCGACGCCAAGCAGCGTTAATCCGCTCACGCCTGTCTTCGGCTCGGTTGGGGTGTCATCAACGGAAATCATCCGCCGCAATTATAGGGTTCAGTTGGAAAGTCTATGAGTCAAAACTGAATGCCCAGGCACATCTATGTCCTCAAAGTCAAACTTATGCCTTGAACGGGTCTCGCATCAAGATGACATCTTCACGCTCCGGCGACGTTGAGACCATGCTGACGGGACAGCCAATCAGTTCTTCGACGCGGCGAACATATTTTACAGCTTCCGCTGGCAGGTCGGCCCAACTCCGCGCCCCCCGCGTGCTGCCTTGCCAGCCTTCCATGGACTCATAGATAGGCTCAACGGCCGCTTGATTGGCAGCGCCGGCCGGTAAGCGTTTCACGATTTTACCGTTTAAGCGATAGCCCGTGCATATTTTCAATTCTGCCAGTCCGTCGAGGACATCAAGCTTGGTCAACGCAATACCTGTTATACCGCCCGTTATAATGGCTTGGCGTACCATAACGGCATCAAACCAACCACAGCGGCGTTGACGCCCGGTAACGGTTCCAAATTCATGCCCGCGCTCTCCAAGGCGCTGTCCGACGTCGTCGAATAACTCGGTCGGGAAAGGGCCTTCGCCCACGCGCGTGGTATAGGCTTTCGTGATTCCCAATACATAGTTCAACGCGCGCGGACCCATACCGGTGCCTGCTGCGGCTTGTCCTGCGATGGTGTTAGAGCTGGTGACGAATGGGTATGTGCCGTGATCAATATCCAGCATCGCGCCTTGTGCGCCTTCAAATAAGATACGCTTTTCCGCTTTAGACGCTTTGTCCAGCGTGTGCCAGACGGGCGCCATGAAAGGCAGAATATGCGGCGCAACGTCCAGCAATTTTTGCGTTAGGTCTGCGGCGTCACTTTCTGGCTGACCTAATCCGCGCCGCAAGGCATTGTGGTGATGCAGAAGGTTTTCCACACGAGCTTGCAGATGGTCTGGGTCCGCCAAATCGCAAACACGAATCGCGCGGCGGGCGACTTTATCCTCATAAGCCTGGCCGATGCCGCGCTTTGTCGTACCAATTTTAACGCCGTCCACGCGGTTTTCCCGGATACCGTCCAGCTCTGAATGGATAGGCAGGATGAGCGCCGCAGATTCAGAGATTTGCAAACTGTCCGCATCAACGGTCACGCCTTGGGCTTTGATGCGTTTGACCTCGTCGAGAAACGCCCACGGATCGAGCACAACGCCGTTACCGATTACCGAGAGCTTGCCACCGCGCACAATGCCGGAGGGGAGGAGGGAGAGTTTATAGGTCGTGCCGTCCACGACGAGCGTATGTCCGGCGTTATGGCCGCCCTGAAACCGCGCGACGACGTCGGCACGGCTGGATAGCCAGTCGACAATTTTGCCTTTGCCTTCATCACCCCATTGAGACCCGACGACGACGACATTTGCCATGACACACTCGCAAAATAAAAAACGCGGCCCTCATCCCCATCTCGGGGTGAAGTGACCGCGTTAGGACAACTTCATTCGGCCCTTAACTGAGTCTTTCCACCGATGCGAGTCCCCCCGCAGAGTTATCACTAGAATTTTCGGTTTACCCGGAGTCCGGCTGCGTCAGAGCCTTCATTCGGGCCGTTGGAGAGGAGGCCGCCATGCGAAATATGCTCGACAAAGCCTTCTGCTGCCCATTCGTCGGACAGGTTTAAGCCCACCGTCAGCTGCTGCCGAAATAAGACACGGGATCCATATCTGTTTCTATTGAAAAGAAGATCGAAGAATTTATCATCATCATCACCTGCTCTGGCCCTTACATCATCTCTATCCAAAATGCCGTCATGGACGACGACACCAAATGCGAAATCACCATAGAATTTATCCCCTAGATTTTGCCGCCAGAGTAGGCCTGCGCCGCCATAGCTTGTGTTACCTTCCACGTTTAAAGTACCGCCGATATAGGGTTGCGGAGAAAATGCCCATTTCAGGAACTCAGGTTCTTCGAAGATGATTTCCGCGTTAAAAGCGATAGATTTCTCTTCGTCGCCATCCCCGTTGATAATGGTCCATCCGAGGTCATGTACCGTTGCGCCAGCTCGCACCTCTTTAACCTGCGCCCAAACAGACGAGGAGCTTGCGAGGCAAAGCGCCGCGCTAAGTAAAAATTTCATCAAACCCCCTCTTGAACAACCTTGTGTTTCCTTGCCCGTTTTCACGTTACCGCGCCATGGGGATTACATGAAAATCCGCTTAGAAATGATAAGCGGCTCGCAGTCCGACGTTATCAAGGCCTTCATTTGGACGGCCTCGTACAAGGATTTTCCCGTGTGAAAGATGTTCGACGAAGACCTGCGTCGACCACGTGTCGTTCCAGCGATAGCCGAGTGCAAGCTGTTGACGAAACAAGACGCGGCTGCCGTAGTCAATTTCAGATTGTTGCCGATTTCGGAACTCGGAAAGATCTAAAGCGAATTGAGCGACCTGTTCAGATGTGAAACCTTCCGTTACGCTTCCATCGTCAATAACGCTCTGAACCAGCGGCGAGGGTAAAACTTCAATTGTGCCATCATGAACTTTTAAACCGAATGAAAAGTCGAAATAGAATTTTTCTGACAAGGTTTGACGCCACATCAATCCTGCGCCGCCATAACTGGTTTCTCCGCCGAGGTTTAATGTACCTCCGATATAGGGTTGTGGAGACAAGGCCCATTTTAAAAACTCAGGTTCTTCGAAAACAATCTCGCCATTAACCGCGAGGGAGCGCTCTTTGGCTTCTCCATTTCCGGCGCCCGTCCAATTTATATCATGAACATTCGCCCCTACCCTCACTTCGGCAACCTGCGCGGATGCCGAGCCGGAGGTGCATAGAAAAGCGGCCACAAATAGGAGTTGTTTAGTCATGTGACGGTCCTTAGGGGGGTGACCTATACTGAGGAAATTAACGGATGAGGGGCTTTAAATGCAAGCCCCTCATATCGCGTCATTATCGCAGAAATTAAATCACGACAAATTACATGGCCACAATATCGACGATTTTGACTTGATCAATATCCTTGATTTCATTTGCAACTTTGGCTGAAACTTCGCCGTCAACACTGACTAGGCAAACGGCTTCCGCGCCCTCTCTCATACGGCCCAAAGAGAATGTCGCGATATTGACTTTATTGCGGCCCAATACCCCGCCCAATTCGCCAATAAAGCCTGGCTTATCTTCATTCCGAACATAGATCATATTTGGCGAGAAAGCCGCATCCATGGGTACGCCGAAGAGGCGCACGATGCGCGGTTCGCCGCGATAGATTGTGCCGACAACCGCATATTTTCGCTCTGACGTTTCCACCGTCAGCCGGATCAGGCTTTCGGCGCGTTCAGCTTCGTCAATATAGCTTTCTTTGACTTCAATACCGCGTTCTTTGGCAAGTCCCGGCGCCGAGACCATATTCACGTCCGGCATGGCGGCTTTGAGTAATCCGGCTAGCGCGGCGGCTGTCATCGGATTGGTATTCAGCTCTGTCACCGCGCCTTTATAGGTAAACTCGACAGATTTGATGGGCGCGTGCAAAAGCTGCCCGGTCATCGTGCCTAGCTTATCCGCGAGGTCGACAAAAGGCTTGAGGCGCGGCGCTTCTTCGGCCGAGATTGACGGCGTATTCAATGCATTGGACACAGCGCCTGTCAGCAAAAAATCAGCCATTTGCTCGGCGACTTGGACGGCGACATTTTCTTGGGCTTCTAACGTGGATGCACCCAGATGCGGGGTCGCGATAAAATTTGGGGTTCCAAATAAAGGATGGGATTTTGCGGGCTCAACCGCGAAAACATCCAGCGCGGCAGCGCGTACATGCCCGGCGTCCAAGGCGTCTTTCAGCGCGTCTTCGTCGACTAAGCCGCCACGTGCGCAGTTCACGATGATAACGCCTTTTTTTGTCATGCCGAGGCGCTCGCGTGAGACGATACCTTTGGTACCTTCGACCAAGGGCGTATGAAGCGTAATCGCATCCGCGCGTTGGAAAAGGGCCTCAAGTTCGACTTTTTCTACGCCGAGTTTAATGGCGCGTTCTTCGGTTAGATAAGGATCATAGGCAATGACTTTCATCTTTAGCCCTTGTGCGCGCTCGGCCACCAATGTGCCGATATTGCCGCAGCCAATCAGGCCAAGCGTTTTGTTGAACAGCTCGACGCCTTTGAAATCGGACTTCGGCCATTCGCCATTTTGCGTACGGACTGAAGCCGAAGGAATTTGACGCGCGGCGGAGAAAAGCATCGCAATGGCATGCTCGGCCGTGGTGATGGCGTTCCCGAACGGCGTGTTCATGACAACAACGCCGCGATCTGTGGCGGCTTTGATGTCAATGTTATCGACACCAATACCTGCGCGGCCAATAACTTTTAGATTTGTCGCGGCGGCGATGATTTCCGCATCGGGACGTGTGGATGAGCGGACGGCCAAACCATCATATTCAGGGATGATCTTGAGAATTTCCTCTTTAGAGAGGCCTGTTATGACATCCACATCAACGCCGCGTTGTTTGAAAACCTGAGTTGCGGCAGGAGACATTTTATCCGAAATAAGTACTTTAGGCATTAGTTGAGCTCCGCAATTTTCGTTTCAAAGGCCCAGTCGAGCCATGGCAGGACAGCTTTCACATCTTCGATTGGGGTGAGGCCTGACACCCAAAGGCGGAAGCCCGGAGGTGCTGTACGATAGGCACCAAAATCAACAGCGACATTTTCTTCGCCCAGCAGCGTAACGATGGATTTTGCGAAAGCCGCTTGCTCGTCTTTTGGGAGCGCCGTGACGCGCGGATCGACGATTTTCAAACAAACCCCAGTGTTCGAGCGTTCCGCTTCATTTTCAGCCAGGTTGGCTATCCAATCACTGGTTTCGAGCCAATCCCAAATCGCTTGAGCATTGGCGTCGGCGCGATCATGCATGCCCTGCAGGCCGTTATTGGCTTTCGCCCAATTCAGTGCGTCAAGGTGATCTTCCGCGCAAAGTAGGGACGGCGTATTGATCGTCGCGCCCTGGAAAATACCTTCAATTAATTTCCCGCCTTTGGTGAGGCGAAAGATTTTCGGCAGAGGCCACGGCGGGTTATAGCTTTCCAGACGTTCAACGGCTCTTGGAGACAGAATGAGCATCCCGTGCGCAGCTTCGCCGCCCATGACTTTCTGCCAAGAGTAGGTCACGACATCGAGTTTATTCCAAGGTAGGTCCTGAGCATAAACGGCGGAGGTCGCGTCGCAAATCGTCACGCCGTCGCGGTTGTCCGGGATAAAACCGTAATCAGCAATCTTCACGCCGGAGGTTGTGCCGTTGGCTGTGAAGACGAGATCTTGCGACCCGTTATATTTCGAAAAGTCCGGAAGTTTGCCATAGTCGGCCGTCAGCAGCGTTAAGTCATCCAGAGGGAGCTGCTTGTCAGCATCGGTTACCCAAGCTTGACCGAAATTTTCCCAAGCGGCGACCATAACAGGTCTCGGGCCGAGCATTGACCACATGGCCATTTCGACGGCGCCGGTGTCAGACGCCGGAACGATGCCGATCCGGTAATCATCGGGCACTTGGAGAATTTCACGAGTGAGGTCGATGACCTCTTTCAGCTTTGCTTTCCCGAGGGCGGAACGATGGGAACGCCCCAGAGCGGCATCAGATAAAGCGTCCAAGGACCAGCCCGGTCGTTTGCGCGTTGGTCCTGCAGAAAAACGGGGGTCATCCGGCCGTGTAGTCGGTTTTTGCGGGCGCACTGCCGCCGCGGTGGAATTTGTCACAATGTCTCCTGTGGTGCGTTTTTGTACACCGCTAGAGTTTCGCCTCAGTGGGGAGGCGGGGCCCGCGAGCCCGATAATGTGGAATCAACCCTGCCGTCAAGTCAGCTTTGCTGTTTTTAAAAAGCATAGGAAACGGCAGGTCCAAGCAATAAATGGGTCTTTAATTTACAAAACAGCCATTTCGGGGCGAAAAACAAGACATGAGTCATCTTAGGTTAATGTAGCTGACTGAAATATCATTTATCTTTTCGCGTTTCATGTAGTACGGTATTTTGTGACCTATCTAAACCAAATATCTCTTCCCGCTCTTTCGATTGCCTCTGTGCTGCTTTTGTCAGCCTGTGGTGGCGGAGGTGGGGGCAGTAGCGCACCAACCTCGCCGACACCCGTAGTGGATCGGATTGCACCGGCGTTGGCTTTCAGCCCGACGCGCCTTACCGTCGAGTCTGAAACAACGGGCAATTCAACTCTAACCGCAACAGATAACGTCCGCATTACGGTTGGACCAACGGTGAATTGTACAAATGGTGGGTCATTTAATGTCGCCACGAATATTTTTACGGCCGCTGCAGTCTCGGCGGATACCGAGAGCGTATGTACGGCGACGGCCAGTGATGCGGCGGGCAATCAGGGTTCAGCGACTTTGACAGTGACCATGACGGTGCCTGTTCCGGACACGGAGGCGCCGGTTCTCGAGTTTAGTCCCGCGACTTTGACCGTAAAATCCGGTCAAACAGGCACTTCCACACTCACGGCAACGGATAATAGAGCCATCACAGCTGGTCCATCCGTTAGCTGTACCAATGGCGGTAGTTTCAACGTCACGACGAATGTCTTTACCGCTGCGGCCGTGACCGAAAACACGGAAAGTGTCTGTATTGCGACAGCCAGTGATGAGGCGGGTAACGAAGGTACGGGGACTTTGACTGTCACCATGACACCTGCGCCCGTTACCATGGACGTCACGGTCTCAGGAAAACTGACTTATGATCGGGTCCCGTTTAACACGGCCACAAACGGCTTGGACTACACATCAATCACTCGCATGCCTATCCGTCAGGCGCCTGTTGAGCTGCTCAATGCGGCTGGCACAGTGTTGGACAGCACGGTGTCCGATGATGCCGGCAATTATAGTTTTACAGTTGAATCAGGACAGACTGTTCGCGTTCGTGTCCGGTCTGAAATCCAAAAAGATGGACCAAACGAAATTGATTTCAAAGTTGTAGACAACACATCTTCAGATGCGCTTTACGCCTTGCAGAGCGGATTATCAGAGGTTCCGGCGAATAACCAAAGACGTAATTTGAATGCGGCTTCAGGTTGGGGCGGCGCAAGCTACACGCGCACCCGTGCCGCAGCGCCATTTGCGCTATTGGATACAATTTACAGCACACTCGAGGAATTCATTGAGGTTGATCCCGACGTCGATTTCCCGGCCTTCAACGTTTTATGGAGCACGCGAAATAGATCCGAAGGCGGAAACGTCGCAGACGGTCAAATTGGAACATCCTCATTCACCGTTTCAAACGGGATTCCTGTTATCCGTATTTTAGGTGATGCGAATAATGATACAGATGAATATGATGTTCACGTCGTTGTTCATGAATTTGGTCATTATTTCGAGAACTC
The DNA here is from genome assembly GCA_937927825.1 of uncultured Caulobacterales bacterium. Taxonomy (GTDB): domain Bacteria; phylum Pseudomonadota; class Alphaproteobacteria; order Caulobacterales; family Maricaulaceae; genus Litorimonas. The sequence continues at coordinate 10,224 of CALFWV010000201.1, forward strand.
GCTCAGCCGGTCCGATTCTATCGGCGGCCCGCACAGTTCTCGCGATCGTCTGGATTCCCGCGTCGCTTTTGGCGAAGGGTGGGGGAACGCTCTATCAGGTATGATTTTGGATGATCCCTTCTATAGAGATAGCTTTGGGTCCAGCCAGGCCAGCGGGTTCAGCATTAACGTCGAAAACAATACGCATGTTTCGACGGGATGGTATTCCGAAGGGTCTGTTCAATCGATCCTTTATGACCTCTTCGATGATACCAATGATGGCGCCGACACGGCGAGCTATGGATTAGGACCTATATATGGAGCGTTTACGGACCCCGATTATAAAGATACCGCAGCTTTTACCTCCATATTCGCTTTCTTAGAAGCTTTGGGTAACCAGTCAGGAATCACGGCCAGTGAGATAACAGCTCTAACCGACGCACAGGATATCAACGGAACCGGCGGATTTGGCATTGGTGAAACTAACACGGGCGGCTTGACTGACGCCTTGCCGGTATATGTACTGCTGCCGACAAACAATAGAGCCGTTGAAGTGTGTTCAGTCGATAATTTCGGCACCTTTAATAAACATGGAAATCGCCGTTATCTGGCCTTCAACATTCCGAGAGCAGGAACGTATAGATTTACCATGACGAGGTCAGTTGGTGCCATTACGAGCGATCCTGATTTCCAGATTTTCAAAAATGGCGTCCGCGTTGGGGTGGGCGAATCCGGAACGCGAAATACTGAAGAGCAGGATATTGTTCTCTCCACAGGACAACATGTCATGGAGGCCTATGCCTTCGAAAATGTCGACGGCACGTCCCCGATTGAAGTCTGCTATAACATGACCTTGGAGGCACGATAATGTCCTATTTTAAAACCATAATCTGTCTGGCCGCCGCTGTCGGATTTTCGGCTTGCAGCGCCTCCACTCAGGACGTGACTGAAGCAAAGGTCGCGGAAAACGCAGAAGTCATGGATAAAACAAAAACTATGATACCCGTAGCAACGGTTAAACCCGGTGCGAATGTTACGCTTAACTCCGTTTTGCCTAAGGCGATGACATCAGGCGCTTATCAGACGGTGCAACTGCGTTTCACCGAAGCCTATAATGACGGCCAAATGGCCGTAAGGGTTGAGCCAAGCGCAGGGTTGAAACTGTTTGGAGGGACAGCGTCCAAAACTTTCGATCTGACAAAATCTGGTGCGCATGTTTGGGACATTGATGTAAAATCTGATGTTGATGGCGTATATTTCCTCAATGTTTTTGCAGAGGCGCAAGGCGATCCAAGGACATTTTCTGTTCAATTGAAAATCGGTCAAACGACGCAGAAAATGTTTGATGATGCGATGCCGGCGGATGGTGAATTGACAGACGGTGGAAAAATTCGTGTTCTAGAGGCTGACGAAACTATTCAATAGTCGTTGCTTCACAAAGCCGTCACTTTTCATAGCCTCTTGGACAGAGTAGTTCGGGAGGCTAATTTGTATGGAGAGTTACGATGGCCGATCAAACATTATCCGAATGGACCCCGCCAAAAATTTGGGAAAATAAGTCATCCGGCGGGAAATTCGCCAATATCAACCGTCCAACCGCTGGCTCTACCCATGAAAAAGAGCTGCCAATTGGAAAACATGACCTCCAACTTTACTCGCTTGGCACGCCCAATGGGGTGAAAGTCACCGTCATGCTGGAGGAATTGTTAGAGGCCGGAGTGAGTGCCGCCGAATATGACGCCTGGTTGATTAATATTGGAGAAGGCGACCAATTCGGGTCAGACTTTGTCGACGTCAATCCAAATTCAAAAATTCCGGCAATGATGGACCATTCCGGCGACAGCCCCGTCCGCATTTTCGAATCCGGTTCCATCCTCATGCATTTGGCTGAAAAATTTGGAATGTTCCTACCGGAAAGCGGACCGGCGCGAACGGAATGTCTGTCGTGGTTGTTTTGGCAAGTCGGCAGCGCGCCATATCTTGGCGGGGGGCTGGGCCATTTTTATGCGTATGCGCCGATGAAGATTGAATATTGTATTGATCGTTTCGCGATGGAGACCAAACGCCAACTCGATGTTTTGGATCAACAGCTTGCGAAACATGAATTCATGGCGGGCGATACACTGACCATCGCGGATTTTGCCATTTATCCTTGGTACGGCGCGATGGCGCGCGGGGTCTTATATGACGCCGGAGAATTCCTTCAGGTCGAAAGCTATGCGCATTTGCAACGCTGGACGAAACAACTTGCAGCTCGCCCAGCCTTCCGGCGAGGACAGCTCGTCAACCGCTATTGGGATGATAAAGGTCTCAAAGAGCGTCATGCGCCCTCAGACTTCGACGGATTGCTTTAGGGGGCGTCGGACCTAATTTTCATAGAAACGGGTAAAGCCCTGTTAAAGGTTAACGTCTAAATTTTTCAAACTTCGGAAGACACTGTCGGGGCGCAGCATGGGGCTGCAGCGCAGGTCATATCCGAGGTTTGGAGAAAATCATGAAAACACTTCTTACAGTTTTAGGCTGCGCAGCGCTGCTTGCCGGTTGCAGCAGTAATCCTGCCAATAGTGCGAAGGGCCAATCCTCGCAGGGGAATAAATTTGCCGTCGGTCTTGGCGTCGGCACCACTGGGGCTACGATTGAGGCTAAATATGCGCCGAATGACCTTGTCGCTTTGCGCGGTAATTTTAACTTCCTGACCATTTCTGTAGACCAGGACTATGATGATATTGATTATGAGGGTGACCTTGACGCCACAACATTTGGCGGTTTTGTCGATGTCGCGCCGTTCAAAAACGGGTTTGTGCTCTCTGGCGGCGCATTTTTGGGCGATAAGACTTTAGACTTAAATGCAACGCCAAGCACAAATGTTCAAATTGGTGACCAAAGCTTCACGCCATCAGAAGTTGGAACCTTAACCGGCAAGGCTGAGCTGGCTAATTTTGCCCCCTATGCGGGCTTGGGCTACGATGGGTTCATTGCGGGCTCAAAAAATTGGTCGTTCAACGCCCGCGCCGGCGTTATGTTCACAGGATCCCCCGATGTTGATTTAGTTTCGGCCAATGGGTCTTTGTCCAATAATGCTCTGCTGCGCCAAGAACTAGATGCCGAAATTGCCGCAATCGAAGAAGATGCTGATGATTATAAATATTATCCAGTCATTACTTTGGGCGTGGCGCGCCGATTCTAACGGCTAAGGCATTCGGCCTCCGCGATAGGCCTCCACAACATCGTAAATCTCGCGTCCGGTGAAATTCACCTGCGCTGCATAACCCGACTCGGTAATTCGGGTCGGGTTTTGTGTGCCGACTATCGGTAAAACATTGGCACCGAAACCTCGGATAAAGGCGAGGGCTGCTGTCGAGCGAGAAATGCCGTAAGCTCCGGCAAGTGAGTCTAAAACGGCTTGCACAGGGCCATCCGTTTGCGGAATTTTTCCGCCCGCGAGTGGAGACCAAGCCATCACGGTTGCTCCAATTTCCTCCGCGAAATCCAATATACCATTTTCCAGGGGAGTTTGTTCCAGGGCTGAAAACTCCGGTTGAAGGGTTACAAGCGGATGTTTCAGATGTACCTGTAAAGCCCGCATTTGCGGCACAGTGAAATTGGAGACGCCGATGGTTCGGACTTTCCCGCTTTCCACCATATCATTCAACGCACGAGCCACCTCTGTCATAGGGGTTGTCAGGTCAGGCCGATGGATTTGATACAAATCGACATAGTCTGTATGCAAACGTTCCAGGGACGCCTCAACCGCACGCATCAAATAAGTATAGGAGCTGTCATAGGGCCGAACCGCATCTATTCCTCCCTTTGTAGCCAAAATCATTTGCTTGCGCAAACTGGGGGCCGCCGCCAAGACTTCGCCCAGTCGAAGCTCCGCTTGACCAAATCCCTTGTCTTCAAGATGGGGAAACTCGTCAAACCCATAAATATCAGCCGTATCAATGAGGCTCATACCGGCGTCTAAGGCCGTTCGAATGAGCCTGTCAGCCTCGGAAACATCATGTCCGGCAAACCGCCAACATCCAAAGGCAATTTTACCAATGGAAATATCGGTCTGACCAAGTTTCATCATTTATCCCTCAAATTCTTTTGCATCGGCAAAAGCCATTTGAAAGGCAGGACGGGCTTTCATCCGCGACATGTAGGATTTAAAAACATCGGTCCGGCAGAGCCCATAGGCGCCAGCCCAATTAATATTATGCGCTGTCAGGCAATCGGCAGCGGAAAACTGCTCGCCGCAGATGAAATCATGTTTTTCCAATCGCGCTGAGAGTTGCGGTGCAACTTCATT
>CALFWV010000202.1 GCA_937927825.1 uncultured Caulobacterales bacterium
TCTTACGGGGATAGGAGCCTGACTTTGGGCTGCGGAGTTGGATATTCGGATAATAACGGATATCGGCCGAGCGGTTTGCAAAGGGTTTACCAGGCCGGTCCGTAAAACGTCGCAGCCGCGTGGTTGTCTTCGCGTAAAACACTTTTTTATATTTCGGTCCTCCGTCGCGGAGGCTGACCACGCGGGCCGTCCTAATTGCCCAAACTACAGTTTCAGCTGTTCCCTGGATGGGCAGTCAACCTATGCCTATGCGTCGCGTTCACCGACAACGCGCATCAAACCTTCTTGCGCCGTGGAGCAAATCAAACGTCCATCTTCCGTGTAAAAACTGCCGCGATTAAACCCGCGCGATCTCGCCGAGCGGGGGCTATCGATATGATAGTAAATCCACTGATCGACACGAATTTCTTCGTGGAACCACATGGCGTGGTCGAGGCTGGCCCCAATAATTTTATGGGTTCGGAAATTGACGGGATGCGGCCGGATGGCCGTGCTCATCAATGCCTTGTCAGAAATAAATGCGAGCAGCGTTCGATGCGTAATTGGATCCTCTCCAATCGCGTCATTGAATTTGAACCAAAATCCGTATTGCGGCTCAAACTCACCGGGCAATATGGACGTCTCCAAACCGGGCGTGCGCATCTCCAAAATATCTTTTCCGAAGGTCAGATAATAGCTGCGGAAATCTGCCTCGGAGAGACCCATGATTGCGCCCACTTCGGCCGCGCGGTCAAAGTCATTTTCCAATTCGCTATAATGCTGGATGTTATCCGGGAAATCGAACTGATGTTCCAAACCTTCTTCAACGATTTGAAAACTGATGGAGGCGTTAAAGATGGCTTCACCGCGTTGCTTGCCAACGACGCGGCGGGTGGAAAAGCTGCGTCCATTCCGAATGGGGTCGACTTCATAAATGATGGGCCGAGACAGATCGCCGGGGCGCAGAAAATAGGAATGAAGCGAATGTGGTTTTCGGTCCGGGTCGACCGTGCGCACGGCGGCGTTCAGGGCTTGGCCGACGACTTGCCCGCCAAACACACGGGGCAAGCCCATTTTCAAAGCCTCCCCGCGGAAGAGCAGTGTGTCCAGCTCCTCCACATGCATTTTCTTCAAAAACTCGTCGCGTGTAAACATAAGGGTCGGATAGCCGCGCCAACCAAGAAGATAAACCATCATCTTGGTATTGATGCGCGTATGCCTGTGAATGGCTTCGCTTAAGATAAGGTCATGGCCAGCGCACAAATGAGATCTTGCCTGGTAGGATTATTTCCCCGCCTCTCCATTTGCGACGGCGAGATGGCCTTGGCTCATGACATAGGCGCGGATGTCTTCCATCGCTTCGGGCGAAACTTGGTCTTTGAAAGAGACCATGCCGTTCTCAGACAGTGACCCGTTCTGCAAAATATCCGTCCACTCGTTTTTGTCCGCGGTGGCATATGACCAGCGCAAATCCGGGAGAACGCCGGAACTCACCGCGAGAGGGCCGTGACACACGAGGCAGTTTTCGGAATAATGTGCGAGGCCGTTCATGATTTGCTCTGTATCGCCAAATGGATCTCCCTTCGGTGTCCGCTCAACGGCAGAGGCCATTGGGTCCGGAATGGTGCCTGTGCCGCCAATTTTGAATGTCACAACGCGTCCAACTTGCGGCGGGACAGGGGAGGTGTAGCCATAGCCTGCGGAAAGGGCCCAAGCCGTGCCCCACCCGGTCGTGATAGTCATATATTGCTCGCCGTCGACCTCATATGTGGACAGGCCGGAGAGCGCGCCGGCTTTGACATTTTGGCTCCAGAGCTTGTCGCCATTCGCCGCATCATAGGCCACGACATCGCCTTCACGCTGGCCTTGGACAACAATGCCTGTACCGAGGCTGAGGATGCCGCCATTCCACGGGCCGTCGTGCTGGACGGTCCAGCGGGCGTCTTGTTTGATGGGGTCCCATGCGACGAGCCAGCCTTGGTTGAGGCCGCGGAAAGCGTCCAAAGTTCCGGCCGGAAATTCGGTCGGGATCCCTGCTGCTAGGTTGTATCCGAGATTCCAATAGGCATCCGGATCGCGCTCAATTTGCATGTCTTGGTAAAGCTGCGGGATGAGCTGCGCCGGAATATAAGCAAGTTTCTCCTCGGGCGAGTAAGCCATCGGGTGCCAGTTATGCGCCCCGAGCGGTCCCGGGAAAATAGCCTGCGGTTCGCCGTCCGTGACCCGGGCAAAATCAGCCTCGATGGGGCGGCCATTCTCATCAAGGCCCGTGGCCCAATTCATAGGCACGAAATTATTACCGGAAAGGAACTCACCTGTTTTGGCGTCTAAGACATAAAAGAAACCATTCTTTGGCGCTTGCATCACAACTTGACGGTCTGCACCGTTTTCCCCCAGTGGGAGGTCAGCCAGAATAATGGATTGCGTCGCCGTGAAATCCCACTGATCGCGCGGTGTCGTCTGGAAATGCCAATTATAAGCCCCGGTCTCTGCGTCCAACGCGAGAATGGAGGAGAGGAAAAGATTGTCGCCCTTACTCTCAGGATCGCGAATTTTCGCATTCCACGGCGATCCATTGCCGACACCGACGAGAATTTGGTCGTTCTCTTCATCAAACACAATCGCATCCCAAGCGGTCCCGCCGCCGCCATCCGTAACCCATCCACCCGTGTCGCCCCAAGTGTCGTTCACGAGTGATTTCATAATCTCGTCAGAGGCCGCATTGTCCGCTTGCTTCTTTGGATTTGGAACGGTGTAGAACCGCCAATCCATGTCGCCGGTTTTTGCGTCATAGGCGCTAACGTAACCTCGAACGCCCAATTCACCGCCGGAATTGCCGATTATGACGCGTCCCTTCACAATGCGAGGTGCCATGGTGATTGTATAAGGTTGGGATTGATCAACGGTCACTTTGGACCAGACCAACTTGCCGGTTTTTGCATCCAGCGCTTCCAGACGTCCGTCGAAAACTCCTAGATAGATTTTCCCGTCATAGAGCGCGACGCCGCGGTTTACGACATCACAACAGCCTTTAACGGCGTCTTCACCGGAGACTTCGGGGTTGTATGACCAGAGCTCTTCGCCCGTCACAGCGTCTAGGGCATGAACAATGGACCATGCGCTTGTTACATACATAATGCCGTCATGGACGATGGGCGTGCTTTCGACGCCGCGCCCCGTCGAGAGATCAAAGGTCCAAGCGACGCCGAGGTCCGCGACAGTTTGCTTCGTAATTTTATTCAATCGCGAGTGCCGTTGCTCTTTGTAATCCCCGCCATAGGTCAACCAATTTTCAGGCGTATCGGCTGCATTGGATAAGTCCAAATCAGAAACGCCTGTTTGGGGCGTCTCATGTTGGGAGCATCCCAAGAAAGCGGCGCAGGCAAATAGTGACAGTCCGTATCGCAGGTAACTGGACATAAATTCTCCCCAAATCTGTGTGCGGTCTTTGACCGTCATTGCTGTGGAGCGTAACGGTTTTTCCGGCGGACGCAATGCGGATTGGGCCAACGCATTTTGACCATGCGTTAGCGAGAGCGTGAAGCGCATGATGAAGAGGTCGGTTGCGGTCTTTATGTAAAGAGCGCGGCACTATGCCTTTAGCGTCTAACTAGCTAATAACTGACGGACTTTCTCGTTCCAAAGTGGATTTAATTTTTGCGATTTCATTCGCGATAAGGTCTAAATCAGCCAAGGTTTTGTGCGTGTCTTGGGCCAAATCACCGGTCGGCGGCACGTATTTTTCAAGATACACCCGCAGTGTCGCGCCAACTGTTCCCGTACCCGATAGTCGCAGAACGAACCGGCTGCCGCTTTCGAAGTCGATACGCATGCCTTGGTTTTTCGATACAGAGCCATCGATTGGGTCAGTGTAAGCGAAGCTATCAGCTTTTAAAATCGTTTCTCCGTGAAAACTCTTCCCCGGTAATTCAGCGAGCTGTTGTTCCACCGTTCTCATGATTTTCTCGGCTTTAATCTTGTCTACGCTCTCATAATCGTGTCGGGCGTAATAGTTGCGCCCGAATTCCTGCCAATGATCCTTCAAGATGTCCTCGACACTTTTTCCTGAAACGGCGATGATGTTCAGCCACATCAATATGGCCCAAAGACCGTCTTTCTCGCGGACATGATCTGAGCCCGCTCCAGCGCTTTCTTCTCCGCAAATTGTTATCCGCCCGGCATCCAAAAGATTGCCAAAAAATTTCCAGCCCGTGGGGGTTTCGAAACACTCAATACCCAGTTTCTCTGCGACCCGATCAGCGGCGCGGCTGGTGGGCATTGACCGGGCAACGCCCGCGATACCTTTTTTGTAACCTTTGGCCAGATGCGCATTGGCTGTAATAATCGCGAGGCTGTCAGACGGGGACACGTATGTGTTCTTCCCCAAGACTATATTTCGATCTCCGTCCCCGTCGGAACAGGCGCCAAAATTAGGGGCTTTATCACTGAACATTTTAGCAAATAGCTCTTTCGCATAGGTGGGGCCGGGGTCGGGATGACCGCCACCAAAATCCGGAAGAGGAACGGCATTCATAAGGCTTCCGGCCGATGTGCCCAAACGCTTGACAAAAATCTCTTTTGCATAAGGTCCCGTAATGGCGTGCATCGCATCGAAACAGATTTCAAAACCTGACGCGAACATCCTTCGAATGGCATCAAAGTCAAACAGCCCTTCCATCATATTTGCGTAATCTGTTACGCTATTGAAAATCTCGATTTGCATGGAGTCGATGCGGTCAAGGCCCGCCTTTTCCAAATTTACATCATCATTGTCGGTAATTTTATAAGACTCAATAACTTTGCTGCGAGCGAAAATTTTCTCTGTCACGGATTCAACGACGGGGCCGCCGTTCTTGCCATTATATTTTATACCGAAATCTCCGTTCGGTCCACCGGGGTTATGGCTGGCTGACAGCACAAAACCTCCGTCAGCGCCGTATTTGCGTATGACGCAAGAGGCTGCCGGCGTTGAGAGGAGGCCGGATTGACCCACCAAGGCTTTCTTTACGCCATTCGCGGCGGCCATTGAAAGAATGGTTTGAATAGCTTTATCATTAAAAAAGCGACCATCTCCCCCAATGACAAGCGTACCGCCGGATAGTTCGGGCAGAGAATCGAAAATCGACTGAACAAAATTCTCTAAATATCCGGGTTTCTGAAAGGTCTTAACCTGTTTACGCAGGCCGGAGGTGCCAGGTTTTTGATCCGTAAATGGGACAGTCGATACAGTTCTCATGTCAGTGACCTTTCAGAGCGGAGCAAATAGATTTGCGGAGCTGCATCTTTAAAGTTGGTTTTTAGCCTTAAAAGAATGGCATGTTAAACTGTTTCGTATAACATTGCGAAATGACTCTTTCGCTCTTGGCTGTTGTCAGCCTTTGATTACAAACATTGCACTTAGACATTTAAAAAGCTCATCGAATTATGACCCTATCTTTCAAAAGCCAAAACCCAAATTTGGACGGTATTTACGCAGCTTTGTTCGCGGGGGCTGAGGTCATTTATGCGGAATTGAAACAGGGGTCAGGTTTGAAGTTCGCGACGTCAAGCAATGAATCGGGCGATGATCAGATTGAGCTGGATGTCATAGCTGACGAAGCCTTTTTTGAAACTTTGAGCCAAGATCCTAATGTGCGATATGTTGTTTCCGAGGAACGCCCGGGCATGGAGAAAATTTCGGACGGGGCTTATAGTGTCGCGTTAGACCCGCTTGATGGGTCTAAATCCGCTTTAGTCGGAATCCCGTCCGGGGCTATTTTTGGTGTTTGGAAAGACGCGTCCGTCGCCGCAGACTTCTGCGGAAAAAATATTATCAGCGGCGGGTTTTTCGTCTTTGGGATGAATCTCGAGGCTTATTTTGCTGACGGCAAAAACGTCTTTAAAGGCCAGTTCGACCAAGCTTCGTCGGCGTGGACGATTATGCCAATTGAAGGCAGGTTGCCTTCGGCCAATGTGATGTCACTGAACGCGTGTAACCAAACTATGTGGCACCCTTGGATGCGGGACTATTACGCGAGCCTCTTTATGAGCGCTGACGGGACGCCGACCCCGCATAATATGCGTTGGTACGCCTCAATGGTGTCGGATGTGAAGCGCCTCGTCTTGCAGGGCGGCTTATTTGCATATCCCGGCGCCATACGAAAAGGGTATGAGCAGGGACATTTGCGCTTGGTTTACGAAGCAATCCCGATGTCCTTCCTCATTCACGCTATGGGCGGGGCTTCCACAAATGGCGATGTCTCACTATTGGAGGCTCCCGTTGACACACTCCATCAAAAGACGCCTGTCTTTATTGGAGAAGCGGACAAAATCGCAGCGATTGAAGCAGCAAAAAAGGCTGCAAAAAATTAACTTCGTTCGCCTGACTTGGTCGGGAATATCGATAAAGAAGGTGATTGGCTCCGCAAACAGGAGTCAATCACAAACTGAAGTCAGTTGTAAAACAGTGGCGTAGATATATTTTCAACGTGAATGTTACACCATTTGCTACACTTAAATTCATATGCGGTGGGTATGGGGTTAGGCCTTCTTTCTCGCTCTTTATGAGATAACAGATGGAGTAGCTCGGTCTATCGTTGACTTAATCTGGGCGAGTTCATCCGCTATCGTTTCTAGACTTTGCAAGGCCATTTGTGTGTCTTGTTTTAAGTCATCTTCAGGCGGTGCATATTTTTCCAGATAAAGCCGCAGCGTTGCGCCGACCGTGCCTGTTCCAGATAGGCGTATGACAAAACGGCTTCCGCTTTCAAATTCGACGCGCAGACCTTGGTTTTTCGAAACTGATTCATC
>CALFWV010000203.1 GCA_937927825.1 uncultured Caulobacterales bacterium
GAAAAAGCGCGCACTGCGACCTTTAATGAGGTCGGTACAGAGCAGATCGAAACTATCTTACGCGAACGCGGGATGCTCGAAGGTGAAAGCCTTTATGATGTCGAAAACATCACAGTGGTGCATCACATCAACCAAGCCCTAAAAGCGCATAAGCTTTATACTGCGGATAAGGACTATATCGTCAAAAATGGCGAGGTCGTTTTGATTGACGAATTTACGGGCCGCATGATGGACGGGCGTCGTCTTTCCGAAGGGTTGCATCAGGCGATTGAGGCGAAAGAAAATCTCGACATTAAACCTGAGAACCAGACGATGGCGTCTGTGACCTTGCAAAATTACTTCCGTCTCTATGACAAGCTTTCAGGCATGACAGGGACGGCGGAAACCGAAGCCTCCGAATTTGCCGATACCTATGGGCTCGAAGTGCTTGTCATCCCAACGAACCGTCCAATCCAGCGGATTGACGACCAGGACGTGCTTTACCGGACGGAGCGGGAAAAATTCCAAGCGATTGTCGAAGACATTGAAGAGGCCTCCAAAAAAGGCCAGCCTATGTTGGTCGGTACGGTTTCAATTGAAAAATCCGAAGCCTTATCCCGCTTCCTGACAGAGAAAAATATTGAGCACCGGGTGTTGAACGCCCGGTATCATGATGAAGAGGCCTCTATCGTGGCGCAAGCCGGCGTGCCCGGCGCGGTCACAATCGCGACCAATATGGCGGGCCGGGGTACCGATATTCAACTCGGCGGCAATCTGGAAATGATGCTCGATGAAAAACTGACAGACGACATGTCAGATTTTGAACGCGAACAGAAAACGACGGAAATCAAAGCCGACATCGCGTTCTTGAAAGAGAAAGCGCTCGCGGCTGGCGGTCTTTATGTTTTGGGGACGGAACGTCACGAATCCCGCCGGATTGATAATCAGCTTCGCGGCCGAACAGGTCGTCAAGGCGATCCGGGGCGGTCAAAATTCTACCTCTCCATGGAAGACGATCTTCTCCGCATTTTCGGCGGCGAAAAGCTGAAAGCCATGATGTCGAAATTCGGCTGGGAAGAAGGCGAGCAGATTGAAAACCGTTTCATGACGAAGTCGATAGAGACCTCGCAGAAGCGCGTAGAGACTCGCAACTTCGATATTCGGAAAAACCTGCTCAAATATGATGATGTCATGAATGATCAGCGCAAGACAATTTTCGAACAGCGTATGGAGTTCATGACTGACGATGATGTATCTGATGTCATTGAAGATTTCCGTCATCAGCTCGTCGAAGACTTAGTCGAAAAACATGTTCCGAAACGGGCCTATGCAGAACAGTGGGATATTGCGGGTTTAGATAAATCCATCAAAGAGGCCATCCTGATGGAGCTTCCGCTTCAAAGCTGGGCGGATGAAGAAGGTATTGCAGACGAAGAGCTCGAAAAGCGAATTCGCGAAGCGACGGATACAATCCACGCGCAAATGACCAAAGATATTGACCCGCAGGACTTGGCCCGGGTTGAAAAGCAAATCTTGCTACAAGTTATTGATAAAAACTGGCGAGAACATTTGCAGCAATTGGATGCTTTGAAATCGGTCATTGGGATGCGGGCTTACGGCCAGCGCGACCCTCTAAACGAATATAAGTCAGAAGCCTTCACTTTGTTTGATGGTCTTTTGACGAGCCTCCGCGAAGACGTCACAAAATCTATGATGTCCGCTTTGCTGAATGTTCAAATTCGCCGTCAGCAAGAGATGCAAGACCAAAGCCAGTCGCGGCAACAACAGCTAGAGCAGGCTCGCGCGGGGATGGCGAATATCCAGGCGGAGCAATCTTCTGCCCCGCCGGCTGCCGCGCGTTCTCCGATGGATATGGTCAATCAAGGCGCTGCTGCACAGGCCGCGCTGCCGGCGGGCGCCTTGGACGGCGTTTCCCGCAACAGCCCGTGCCCGTGTGGCTCAGGCCGTAAGGTCAAGCACTGCCACGGCAAAGTGTCTTAAATTTTGAATGGGTCTGTGGCGGTCTCGCCACAGGTCTTGAAGATTTAGTTTTTTGGTGAAAATTTCCGTCTTCGCCCATCTCCGCATCATTTTGGGGCGTAAGCTGCACCCATATGGGTCATAGGCCGCCTTCTCCTCTGATTTCTGACTGACGTTTTGCAAACAGGCTTTGACCCTGTGCACACAGCGACATCAAATTTCATGACGCGCATAATTTTAAACCAAGCGCACATTCGAAGGGAACCGAAAATGAAACAGCTTACACTCGCCGCCGCCCTGCTTTGCGCTACGGCGATTGCCCCGACCGCCTATGCGCAAGATGCGGAACTCTCCGTGTCTACGGGTGTGGACTTTACCAGCCAGTATGTCTTCCGCGGCGTTTCATTAGCAGACGATGCTGTTCAGCCTTACGTCGAAGCCAGCTATGGTGACTTTACTGTCGGCGGTTGGTTCTCGACCGGTATTGGCGCAAACTCAATTTTCGCCGGGGACGAATTCGACCTTTATGTTGGATACTCAGTGCCACTTGATAGCTCGATTTCTCTCGACCTCGGGGCGACATATTATCACTATCCCCAAGGCGGAGATTTCTTCGAAACCAAAGATGGCGCCGCAGGCACATATGAGGTCTCTGCAGCTGTTGGATTTGGCGACGTTCCACTTTCCCCAACTGTCGCGGCCTATTATGACTTGACCCTAGAGGCCTTCACGCTCGAAGGCGGCGTTGGCCATTCAGTTGAAATTGGCGAGGCCCAAAGCCTTGATCTTGGTTTGACCGTAGGCGTCGTGGACGGCGACGGATTTTCATATGAATGGGGCACAGCCTCAGCCGCCGTCAGCCACGCTTTTTCAGATGATGTATCCGCCTATATCGGCGCGAATTTTGCTCTAAACTCAGAAGATGTCTTGGATTTTGACAGCGCGATTAATGGCGACCCTAAAGGCAGCATGCTCTGGCTCGGTACGGGCATTTCTGCAGGGTTTTAAATCAAGCTCTAAGCCGAGTTTCTGGAGTGAGGGTTGTCCGGGAGGGCACTAACCCGGCATCTGCGGATTTACGCCGCGGAAGCCGGGTTTTTCATTGGAGTGAAGGGCCGCTTGACTCTATTTAACGAGCGATCGGCCAATACGCAGAAATTTCTCGCGGCGAGCTTTAATTAACTCTGCCGGACTGAGAACCTCTAAAGCTTCAATGTTTTTCAAAATGGCCGCCCCGACGGTCTTCATGGCCATATCCGGCGTCCGGTGTGCGCCGCCGACGGGCTCTTTAATAATCTGGTCAATGACGCCGAGACGCTTCAAATCCTTTGCCGTGATTTTCATGGCTTTGGCGGCATCTTTTGCCCGGTCCCGCGTTCGCCAGAGAATAGAGGCGCAGCCTTCAGGTGAGATTACGGAGTAAATGGAATGCTCCAGCATCATGACTTTATCGGCCGTCGCGATTGCGACCGCGCCGCCGGATCCTCCTTCGCCCGTAATGACAGACACAAAAGGAACTTTGAGAGACAGGCCCCGGTCGATTGAACGGGCGATGGCCTCGGCTTGGCCGCGTTCTTCCGCGCCGCGCCCCGGGAAAGCGCCTGCCGTATCAACGAAACTGATAACGGGCAGGTTAAACCGTTCCGCCATATCCATCAACCGAACGGCCTTTCGGTAGCCTTCCGGATTGGCCATTCCAAAATTATGTTTTAACCGTGTTTTGGTATTTGTGCCTTTTTCATGTCCCATGACCATCACCGAACGTCCGCGTAACTTACCAAGTCCCCCCAAGAGTGCGTGGTCATCGCCGAACTTCCGGTCCCCCGATAGTGGCGTATAATCAGAAATAAGGGCCTCAACATAGGCAGAATAATGGGGACGGGCGACATGTCGGGCGACGTGAGTTTTTTCCCAAGGTCCAATTTTACTATAGAGCGTTTTCAATTGCTCTTTGGCTTTCGCTTCCAAATCAGACACGTCTTTGCCTTCGGCGATGGCAGCCTCTATCTGACTGTCCAATTCTGCAATTGGGCGCTCGAAATCTAGATATGTGCGGGCCATAAACTCTGCCTATCAGGTCCTTGAAGTAGGGGCTATACCATAGCGATGCAGACACCTTTTAAAAGGAAATAAGGCGTCTGAAACAGCACTAAGGCAGTAGGGCTAACCGCGCTTCTAGGGCTTGCGCGCGCACGGCCTTGTCCAGAGCGGCATTAAAGACAAGCGCCTCTATTTTCTTTGCAGCCTTAGCCGATTTTGACGCCCCTTTGAATGCGCTTAACCAATGATTTTCTGTATGTCCGGTGGTCCGGCCTGACGCGGCAAGGCTCTCGAGCCAGATTTCCATGAGGCGCGACAGCGCATGGGCTTTGCGATCAATTTGAGGTATAAGCCGGCTCAAACAGATCGACACCATCGCCGCATGCAGTGGCGAAATTTCCGCGACGCGGCTCAAGGCTTCCGCGACGCGGCCTAACTTGACCCCGCCGCCGTGAATCATTTTTTCCAAGATAGACCCGAATAAGACGGGATCAAACTGACCGGACTCGGCCCCTTCAATTAACGCGTCGATGACATATCCGCGAATATCCGCATTCTTGCTCGCGACCCCTCTGGCCATCAGCAGGTGACCCGTCTCTCCCCACGGGCGATTGGCTTGGAACAAGGCGTTAAGATAGCCGTGTCCCGTCGACCAGGAACTGGCGTCACCATCGAGATGGAAGGCATAGGTCGCTCTCGCATATATGGAACTTGGGTTTTGCGGCCAAAGCAAAGTCATCCATTCGAAAAGCCAGCTTGATCCGGCTCTCCCGTTCCACCGACCGGCTTTTAGATTTGCTGCCAGACTGGCCGTCGGAATCGCGCCGTCTGTTAGAACGGTCTTGGGTTTCATACGTTTAAAAAATGACGCCCTAGTTTTCGGTTTTTTGCCGGACAGGGCGGCTGCGCTGGCAACAGCTCCGGCTTCAATTGAAAATTCCGTTGTTTTAATCGGAACTTTGGACCATCTCGGTTTGGTTTCAGTTGTGACGTTGCCCCATTTATATTCTGCGGGGCGTAAACCGTCCGCCGCGGTCTCTGTTAAATGAAGCCCCGATAGAGCTTCTGACCAATCGGCATAGGGATCTCTCGCCCGCGCGGCACTTAGCCAAATAACCGGGTGAACTTTGACCGATGTGTCGGGCCGCTCATCCAGTCCAAATAAAAATCGCCCGACGGCGCGCCAGGGCTGCGGGAGAGTGTCAACGCCTTTTGCCGCTTCATCCCGGTAATCAGGCGCCAAGCGCAGCATAGAATAACACACGTCAGGAACGTCAGATTTCAGGCCGGAGTCGACAAGGGTCTGTGCCCGGTCAACCCAGATGCGGGGGTCAATCCAGCCGCCTTCATGGGTGGGCGTGGAAAGACGGTTTTGCAAAACTCCCTTTATGACCCGTTTGGCGATGGCAGATAGATGGCCAATCATTGGCTGCGCCGCCCGGTTATGCGGATAATATTTTCCCAATATATTTCGCTTGGCGATACGCCCGGTAATCCAAGCTTTCACCAGATCTTCGACCCCATGCCCCAGTCCATCCCAGCTGTGTGTGAACCCGCGTGAGGTATCGATGTTGCCTGCGCTCATGCGTTTTAAGAGAGGGTCTAGCCTTTGCACAAAATCAGGTGATGTGTTTCGTCCTAACCGCGAAATCCCGTCTATAATCAGCTCAATTTCTGTGGCGCTGTCTATCGTCTCCAACGCTTTTGCAATGGCTGTGTAAAGCGCGTCATGATTTTCAATTGGCGTAATCGGCTGCGTTAGATGCAAGACCCGCAGGGTTCGAAAATCGCCAGAGATTAGAGACGGAGAAAACGGCGAGTCCTCGGCCAAGCCTTCCAAGCCAAAAGCTTTTCGAATGTCTAGCGGGAGGGTCTGAACCTCCTTGAGTAACGTGTCTAACGCTGCCCCGGATTCGGGCGATATATCCGCCCGGGCATTTTTTCCGAGAAGAGAGAAGGCTTGCGGTTTGAGGGAGGGCGCTAAGAAATCTCCTGCGCGCTCAATATCGGCTCGATGGTCCTCAGTTAGGACCTCCTTATATTGTGTGATAAGTTTTAGCGCCGCTTCCTGCAGCCCCGTATCCTCGTGATCCAGAGCAGGGATAACACTTGTCAAAACGGCGGGGTGCAATTTTTTATCCGACTTCGCAATCCGCCCGGCCAACCGTAAGGCGGATTTCGCGTTTCCAATGCCGGCCCCTTGGTAAATCAGCTGCAATTCTGTCAAGAGCGCTCCGCGGTCAGCTCGACCTGCCTTATCCAGCGCCGCCATCTGGGTCAGAGCAAATTTAACAACGTGTCCCGTGGGATGCGCCAATAATTCGCGATAGGCTGTCTCTCGCTGTGCTAATTCATCCAGTGTCGGTTCCAGACGCGCATGGAATTTATGATTCCCCGAGAGTTGATTATTTTTCTGGTCCTCAGACAGAGCTGCAAGGGACGCGTCCAGTAAATCTTCCCGTTTTAGATCCCCTAATTCGACAAGACGAATAAGGGCGTTCGACCAAGATTCATATTGGGGATGCGCATGTTCAGCGCGCCAATTATCCGTCAGCAAAGCCCGATTTTCACATCTGAAAATGGATAAGGCATCTTCCAGCAAAAGAGGATCATTATGAAGGCGTGTTGAAAGCGGAACATAGTCAGCGGGTTGAACGCCGTGATTTCGCTTTTTGTTAATATAGATATCGAGCTGGTCGGCGTAGAATGAATAATATTCGGGCGTGTCGGGCTTCTCCATCAACCCCTGCTTTATCCAACCATGGACTTGGTCAAATTTTAAACCATGCCATTCTTGTTCCAGCTTCCACGCCACCCAGTCGCCAAGCCAGTCCGGTTTTCGGTCTTCTAATATCCCAAACATGGCGCGGGTTGCCTCATTTCCGTGCACGAACAGGTTTTGTTTTTTGACACCTGAGAGCGGCGCGACCGCATAAAGGCCTAAGGCGACCCTCACATTTATCGGAGCGTTCCAAAAATCCCAGACCTCCCCTTTTCGGTTGGCGACAAATTTCTGGACGCGCTCAGACGCGCCCTTTGCCGCTTTGTTCCGGGTGATGGAAGAATAGGCGGACTGCGCTGTTTTGGACAAACTCCGGCGAGTCTTCTCGTCCAAACCAGAAACAGCTTCGCGCAGTTCCTGTGACGTAGATTTAAATAAGAGGTCTTCGAATTGATCCGGGCTCATCCAGCATCGTCTCCGGTTATCTGATCTTCTTGAATGCGGGCGGCTAACACATGTTTGCAGGGCCCGCGTTGACCTTGGTATTTGGAAAACCATTGGCAGGTGCAATCATCCAGCGCGTCGGACAGGCGCACGATATGTGTGGTATTTGTTCCGGGAACGCCGTAGCGCGTTTTTCCGGAATTTTGCCCTAAGCGTTCAATCCCCCCTGCCTCCACAAGCTTGCGCGCATTTTTCAGCCGGGGTTGCATGGCTTCCATCCGGTCCAAATTAAACGGTAGTTCACGATGGAAATATTGTCCGGCCCCAACATCGAACCCTGCCAGCCCGCGTGTTCCCAAGGCAGAGAGTGCGCCAATTACATCCGCATGGGGGAGCGACATTTTCGCGGCGACGGCTTCCGCATCAATGAGCGAGCCCCATTTTAATTGAGCCCGAACAGCGGCGATGGTTTCGTCACTGACCGGATTGGCGAGGGCCGAGAGGGCCTGTCCTTCTCCGGAAAATCCGCGATGTGTTTCGGGGCTTAACATCAGGAAAAATCCCCCGCTCGGCAAGACGACCTCCCACGCGCTGGTTCCGCTTTCCTCATCTGCCCAAACCCGCAAAGATTTGGCTTGGGGTAATAAGGGCTCGAGTATTTTTACGCGGTGGGTGCCGGAAAACCGAACGGACCCGCGCGCGGGGCGCTGGGACAGGCGCAGGCCGCGACCGGAAGACACGGCATGACTCATTAATTTGGGCCGCGCGGATTTCGGAAGAGACCGAATAAAGCGCAAAGCCTCCGGTGCAGAAATTTCAAACTTGAGGTCCAATTGGGGTTGGTAGTTTTGAACTTCTGAAAACCCCTTTATCCAGCGCAACGGCAGGTTCACTTTCTTCTCAACCGTCGCGGTTCCACCTTTTGACAATACGACTTCATCCTTCCCGACGGCAAAGTCGACATCGTCTCCATCGCGCAGGCGCATTAACGCATTTCGCATAGGTTGATTGAAATCGACATTGGTGGTGCCGCGTCCGAATGTCTCGCCGCTAAAACTCTCGCGCGGAAGATCGACTCGCGCATAAACACCTGCACAGCCGGAAAACCCTTCTAATCGCAAAAGCGCTTCATTGGACGTCACAACGGGGTCAAGTAGGGCCGGCACTTGTTTGAAAAAATGGGTGCGTACGACATCAGATAATGTGTATAGCATCTGTCCCAGCTCTCTGGGAGCGCGGGCTCTGCCGTCAAAAAAATGGGGTTGTGTCAAATCTGAATTAGAGGTCGCCAATGATAGTTGTGGCCGCCCCCTATCATTCGCAGCGACTTGCGAGGCGTAGGCGTAACGATAGGTGTGGGGAATAGAGGTCGACATATCTCTACTCAAACGCGAAACATTCCCCGGCGCAAGAGCAGAATGATGAGAGGTCTAAATTGAATAGGTCTTTGTGCTGACTTCGTGGCCATAGCGTTGGACGAATTTTCGTTTAATTCGGCGTTCCCAACCCGCGCGCGGACCCGGCAGTTCGGTTTCCGCATCCAGCACGGCATCCGTAAATTTTTTGGATGTCAAAGGCTTGGACCCTTCGAGTAAATCTGAGGCGCGAACGCCTGCGCAAAAATCCCATTCACGACATAAATCGCTCAGTAAGATGTTTAAATCTTCCGCCAGTACCGGGTGCATCCGTCTCTCAAAACCCATCTTACAATCCTATGCGATTTTCTTTGTCAGGCTCGACAAGGGATGGTGGTCCTCGACGAGTTGTTGCATTTGTGCATCCAGCACATGGGTATAGATTTGTGTCGTTGCAATATCGGCGTGACCCAACAAAGTTTGAACAGCCCGCAAATCCGCGCCCCGTTCCAAAAGGTGGGTCGCAAAAGCATGGCGCAGAGTGTGCGGCGAGATATGTGAGGCTTCCAGGCCTGCATCTCGGGCGAGCTGTTTTAAAAGCTGGGCAAAACGTTCGCGTGTCATATGTCCTAATTTCCCGGAACTGGGGAATAGGAAGCTGTCTGCACGATCCCTGGCCACAGCGCTTTTTGGCAATGTTTTTTCACGCACGGCGACCCAATCCTTGATAGCCCGAACAGCGGCTCCTGTAAGGGGGACCAGCCGTTCGCGGTCGCCTTTGCCACGAATAGTCAGGCAAGGCGTGGCATCCGCATGAATAACGCGCGCCGCTGCATTTAATTTGAGCGACACTAATTCAGTTACGCGCAATCCGCCGGCGTAAAGAATTTCGAGTTGTGTCCGAAGCCGTATCCCTTTGGTGGATGTGTCGGCTTCAACAAGGGTGAACAACGCGTCAATGTCGTCGTGAGAGAGAACCTTTGGCAGGCTGCGACCTTGTTTTGGACCGCGTAAGCTGTGGGCTGGATTATCTTTGCGCAGACCGTCCATTTGCAGGAAAAGGCAAAATTGTTTGAGGGCAGACAGCTTTCGTGCGGCGGTTGACGGGGCCAATCCTGCCGCTGCCCATTTGGACAAAACTGCCTCCAAAGCCCCGGTTCCGCAGATCAAAAGCGATGTCTTGGCCTTCGACAGCGCGGCGTCCCAACCTTCTAAATCCCGGCCATATGCGGCGAGCGTATTTTCCGACGCGCCGCGCTCCGCTGCCATCATCTCTAAAAAAGCGTCTATGTGGCGAGCTGTTTTCACAATACGGTGTCTAAACCGTCAAAATAAATATTCGCTGCGATTGGCCCCGCAAATTGCGAAAGTCCGGCTTGGGTCAGTGCAGATATGAGGCGCGTTTTATCCGTCACATTCAATCCGCCGCGCGTGAGTAAGGTCGCAACCAAGAGACTGACTTCGGCCTGGGAATTATCCCGAACTGCTGCGTCGAGTAAAAGCAACTGATTTTGCGGGAGCGTCAATGCGGGCAATATCGCGCTGTCCAAGACGGTTGCTGCTGAATCAGATAATGTCGCGCCGAGTGCTAGAGCGACTTGCGTGTCAATTAAGGCCTGCGGTCGCATTCCGGGCACAGCTAAACGGCCCTCAATGTCTTTGCCCATGTTTTGACCGGCGAAGCCTCCGCCTAAGGAGTCTGTAATCAAAGCTAAACGGGCTTTTATCTGTCCATCGGGCAAGGCGGCATGGAGTTGCTGCAAGCTGGCTATATCGCGTGTGATTAACGCGGCGCGCGTATAGCGTTTGAGGTTGGTTGTGACGCGGTCTCGGGCGGGAAGAGCTTGAATGATAGATGCGAATTTCCTCAAGGCGATATCTTCATTCACCCCGGCCGCCACAGCGCGCGTCAGAAACGCGTCAAAGGCCGCCGCATCCCCGCTTTGACCCAAGACGAACAAACGTCCGGTGGCGCGGGCGGACGAATTTGATAACGCTGTCTCCAAATCCAGGTCGGGCTTTGCGATATCAAAACTCATATTGCCCAAAGCGGACGCCATTACCTCAAGATCGGTCTCTGCAAAGGATTTAAACAGAGCGGCTAATTCGGCATCCGCACCTGTTTTGGGGGCGGCCCCCGCCATTACATCTGTATTTCGCGTATCGGTCCGTGTTGCCAAAAAAATGACCAAGGCATCGGTTGCGTCTATGTCGTCGGCGGGTCCGCGCCCTGTTAGCAGCGCGTCCATTTGTGCATGATAGGCGGGATTATTATAGCCCGAAGACCGTAGTAAATCACGCGTCACATCTGCGGCGCTCATTTCCCCGCGCAAGCCATGGCAGGCGGCCCGCAGTCTGGCCCATTCGGGCCGCCCGCGTTCAGTGGTGACTGTGTCGGATATTTCGCACGCCCGCTCCCAATTGCCTTTGGACAGCGCCAAATCGACTTGCGCCAAGGGCGCCCGCGCGAGATCGGGATTGCGGGCGAGAAAGCCATTTAATGTCGTTTTGTCTCCGGATCGACCGGACTCGAGCGCCAGCACAGCCTGCAGACGGGCGGCCTCATAAGCTTGTGCTTCGGCGGCTGTATTCGCTCGCGGCGGGACGCCGCCTGTCAAAACGACGGTTCTCACCATCTCTCGTATAGCGGGGTCTTGGCTTTTTAACGGGGCGTTAGACAGAAGCCGCGCCGCCCAGCCTGCGGATGTCCCTTGCCAGAGGTTGGTCGCTAATGCGCCGTCTTGTAACATCCCTGCGTCAAAATCTTGCGCAGCGCCAAGGGTTTCTGATTCGATCTGTGCCGGGCCGGAGAGGCCGAAATCTTGTGCTATGGCCGTCGCCGGAAGGATGGAAATAGCTGTGGCTAACAAAAATGCCTTCATAGCTGCGGGCTCACATCAATGGTTTTCACGTCCGTCGGGGCTTTGCTGTCTGAGGCCCCGGATAGTGACCAAACGAATAACCCAATCAACAAGATGATTAGCGCACCGCCAAAAAAACCAATCTTCTTCATATCGTCCTCGTTTTCGCTCGTCATCATGTGCCATTTCGGCATTTACGCTAGGTTAACCCGGTGTTTCACCCTATCGCGCCTTATAGGTTGAGATATCCGCCAATTGTGACCATATTGCGCGCCAAGACCTGCAATCGCCACTGGAAACCTCAGTTGGCTCTTGCGCCAACCAAATGAAAGCGCGCTCATGCCGCTGCAGATAGAGAAACCCATTGCCCTTGTCGGCCTAATGGGCGTCGGAAAGACAACTGTCGGTCGACGGCTGGCCAAACGGCTTGGCCGCCCGTTTGACGATAGCGATGACGCTATTGAACAAGCGTCGGGCCGTTCGGTTGCCGGATATTTCCGTGACCACGGAGAAGCTGATTTTCGGGACGGCGAATTTCGCGTGATTAAACGTTTGCTGACGGAAGGTCCGCCTCTGGTTCTCGCAACCGGTGGAGGCGCCTTTATTCATCCGCCCACCCGCGAGTTATTGCAGGAACATGCCATTGTTATCTGGCTGAAAGGCGATCTTGAAACGCTGGTTGAACGCGTGTCGCGAAATGATAAACGCCCCCTTTTACGCGGCGTTGATAAGCGAGAGAAAATGCGAGAGTTGATGGAGGCGCGGCATCCCATTTATGCACAGGCCCATTTGAAGGTCAAAATCGCGCGCGGTCCGCATTTACGCACCGTCAACCGCGTCATGCGCGTCCTGAAAGCCTATGAAGAGCCCCGCCGTGAAACCGAATAAGATGACAGAAAGATTGACCGTCGGATTGGGCGAGCGAAGCTATGATATTTACATTGGCTCCGGGCAGCTCGCGCAATTGGGCGCATTGATTGCGCCTTTTGCTACGACGAAACGCGTCGCTGTCATTACGGATGAAACCGTTCACAATCTTTATGGTGAGGCGCTCGCGATGGCCTTGTCCGCTTACCGCACGCATTTGATTGTCCGCCCCGCCGGAGAATCCCAGAAATCCATGGCCAATCTGGAAGAAATTTTAGACAGCCTCTTCCGCGCCGGTTTCGACCGTTCGGATTTACTGATCGCATTTGGCGGTGGGGTGATTGGTGATCTCGCCGGGTTCGCAGCGTCAATTTATAAACGCGGCATGCCTTTTGTGCAGGTCCCTACGACTCTCTTGTCGCAGGTAGATAGTTCCGTCGGGGGAAAGACGGCAATCAATAATCAATTTGGCAAAAACCTGATCGGTGCGTTTTACCAGCCACGTGCGGTTATCACGGACACAGATTTGTTGTCGACACTGCCCGTGCGTGAGTTGAAAGCGGGCTATGCTGAAGTTTTAAAATATGGACTGCTGGGGGACGCGCTCTTTTTCGAAGATCTGAACAGTGGGTTAGGAGCAGATATTCTGGCCTTGAAATCAGAGGCGCTGTCGCGCGCCATTTATATATCTTGTTCAACCAAAGCGAAAATCGTTGCACAGGACGAGCGAGAATCCGGTGTTCGGGCTTTGCTGAATTTAGGTCACACGTTCGGCCATGCGTTGGAACTGGAAGCCGGGTATGATGGGGATCTGCTGCACGGCGAGGCGGTGAGCGTAGGAATGGAAATGGCGTTTCAATTTGCTGTGAACCAAGGGCTTTGCAAAGCTGATTGCGCAGACCAGGTTTCCGCCCATCTGGCGGCTACGACCATGCCGCGTATCGCGGATATGAGTGATTTGTTACGTGAGCCGGAAGCTTTGCTGCGTCATATGGGGCAGGATAAGAAAAATGAGGGTGGACAGCTGACGCTCATTTTACCGCGCGCCATTGGCGATACCTATGTAGAAAAACGCGCAAATCGTGAGGCTGTTTTCGGCTTTTTAACGCAATTAAAGGATAACGCCGCATGAGTGCGTTTCTCGAACCACAAAACCTAATCTTAGTGGCTGTTATTCTTAGCCTTCTGGTTTTCTCCAGTTTCTTTTCATCCAGCGAGACCGCGCTGACGGCGGCGTCGCGTGTGCGCATGCATGCCGCGGAGAAAGATGGCGATCGCCGCGCCAGCGTGGTGCAGCGTTTAATGAATATGCGGGAGCGTTTGTTGGGGGGGATTTTACTGGGCAATAATCTTGTCAATATTCTTGCCTCGGTTTTGACCACGGCGCTTTTCACAAATATTTTCGGCGCCAGTAAAACCGCGCTGGCTTTGGCGACCGTCGTGATGACGGCCTTAATCCTCGTTTTTGCGGAAGTCCTGCCCAAGACCTATGCGATTTCACAACCGGATAAGCTTGCCCTGATGGTGGCCCGTCCCATCAATCTAATTGTGAAATTACTCAGTCCTGTTGTGTCAATTGTGCAGGTTATTGTGAACGGTGTTCTGCGTCTTTTCGGCGTTGATACAAATGCCAGCGCGTGGACAGCTGCCGATGAAATTAAAGGCGCGGTCGATTTACATTTGCAGGAAGGCGGCGTGGCGAAACGCGCGCGTGACCAAATTTACGGCGTGTTAGAAATTGGCGAACTTTCCATTGAGGAAGTGATGACCCATCGTAAAAATATCGCATTGATTGACGCCGAAGATGCGCCCGACCAGATTATTAAACAAGCCATCGCCAGCGGGCACTCCCGCATTCCGGTCTACCGCGAAGACCCGGATAATATTATCGGCGTTCTTCATATGAAAGATTTGTTGAAGGCTGTGGTCAAATTAAATGGCGATGTGGAAGCGTTGGACGTGAAAAAAATTTCTCGCCCGCCTTGGTTCGTTCCGGAGACGACGAGCGCTGTTAAACAGCTGCGCGCCTTTCAGCAAAAGCGCGAGCATTTCGCCCTCGTCGTTGATGAATATGGCTCACTGATGGGCGTAATTTCACTCGAAGATATTTTGGAAGAAATTGTCGGCGACATCCAAGATGAATATGATGAAGAACTCGCGGGCGTGACCCGGTTGAAAGAGGGCGGAGCCATTGTGCGCGGCGATGTCGCCATTCGCGATTTGAACCGCGCAATGGATTGGAAACTTCCCGATGATGAAGGACCCGTCACCATCGCGGGCCTTGTTATCCATGAGAGCCAAACAATCCCCAATCAGGGGCAGGCCTTTGCCTATCACGGCTACCGCTTTGAGATTTTGGCAAAGCAACGCAATCAGTTGCAGAGTTTGCGCGTGGAGAAAACGTTTGAACCGGATCAACGCTCAGAGCGAGATTAGGCTCATTTTAAACCGATTAGTGTCTGCCTAAATCTAAAGGTCCGAGTTGTTCGCTCCGGGCCTGACCTGAAATCACCCACGCCACGAAATGTTCGCAATTGCGCGTCAGCACACCGTAACGCTGCCCAATTTTCCCGCGGGCGCGGACGACAAGATGTGTCCCGGACAGGGATGATTTGTGCGGGATAGTGCGGATTGGCTTGCCGCGCGAGAACAGCTTTTCCGAGGTCTCCAATACTTGGCCATATCGCCGAGAGGCGTGAATAACCGTTCCATAACCGGTGGCAATGCCGACATGTCGAATAATGCCATAGGCGTCAGTTTCCAATATCGTACCTGCCGGATAAATTTTGGCGACGCGTTCATAATCAAATCGGCTCATAAGATTTATATAGGGCTTGAATGCCCAAACGCAAAACAGCCCCCGCAGACGGGAGCCGTTTCTTTAGAATCTTGAAGCCCTATGAGCGGCGTTCAAAGTTCTCGTAAAATGTGCGAGATGTGCCTTGCTCATAATAATAATAGCGTCCGGTGCGATCGTCATAATAGCGCCGGGACGTGTCCAATACAGGGCGCTGCGTTGTCCCGCCGACGAGATCTCTATCCCTCTCATTCCCGCGAATAGCGCCAATAACGCCGCCAACGACTGCGCCGGCTGCGGCGCCTTCACTGACTTTAACATCGCCGGAGACCGCGCCAATACCGGCGCCAATTGCGGCACCTGCTGCTGCGCCGCCAGCGGCATTACGTTCGATATTGCCCGTTGTTGTGCAGGCCGCGAAGGCGGCACTAGCCAGGCCCAGTGAGGCGAATTTCAAAAATTTCGTCATATATTTTCCTTTGCCAAAAGGCGTTGGGGGAAGAAAAATATAGGCTCGCACATCCCGCCTTGCGGCAAAATGGGCGAGCCCTTAAAACTGGGTTAGGTTGTCCTAATTGACTGTCTGAACAAACTTATTTGTGAAGACTTGGCCGTCGTGCTCGACTTCGAATGTCTCAACAACGCGCAGATTCAGCTCGGGATCGGGTAACTCTGATACCGGGATTAAGCGGTTATAATACACGCGTCCGTCCGGGCCCTCTACCGCGATTAACTCACCGCGTTCGACGGCGCCCAAAACTTCAGTGTTGGCTTCGGTTGACAGCGCAAAGGTTTTGGCGTCTGCCGTTTCCATCATTGTGGACGCTTCACCGGGTGTTGTTTTCAGACTGACGTTCATCTTGTCACCGGCCAATGCGGGTGACGCGAAAACCGCGGCGCCGAGTGTTGCGATTGTAAAGGCACTGATTAGCTTAGTCATAATACTCTTCCGTCATTGCGGGCTCATGCCCTGATTAGTGAAAAGTTAACGCCCGCACCGCGAATTTAGTTCCGACAGGTGAATTAATTTATGGTAAGGTAGGGGGTCATGATATTGAGGAGACTGATACATGGACTTTGGTTTAGCCTTTTCCTTGGTCAATGCGAGCGTGATGCCCGCGTGGATTTTACTCATCTTTTTTCCCAAAGCGTCGGTCACGAAAAGGCTCGTGCATTCCATGTTATACCCGCTGATTTTGGGCGTGGCCTATACGCTCGGACTTGGGTTTTCGGTTTTTGGCGGGATGGGCGATGCCGAGAGCGGCTTTACAACAATTGCCGCTGTGCGCGCGATTTTTGCGACGGATATTGGCGTTTTGGTCGGCTGGACGCATTTCCTCGTTTTTGATCTGTTCGTCGGAGCGTGGGAAGCGCGAGATGCGCGCCGCCGCGGGGTCAGCCATTGGCTGCTCATCCCCTGTTTGTTTCTCACCTTCATGGCCGGCCCGCTGGGCTTGCTGCTTTACCTTGTCCTGCGCAAAGCCACTGGCAAAGGCAGTTGGAACTTGAAAGAGGCATAGGCTTGGGCTTGCAACCCATTGTTCTTTACGAGCGGGTCTGCCGAATGAATTTCAAGGGCAATTAGGACTGCCCGCGTGGCCGGTCTCCGCGACGGAGTACCGATAATGGTTAGTTGTTTTACGCGAAGATAAGCCACGCGGCAGTGGTTTTTGATGCAACGGACGAGTCCACCAGTTGGACGTTCCGGACAGACCTGTTGA
>CALFWV010000204.1 GCA_937927825.1 uncultured Caulobacterales bacterium
CCGAAAAGAGCTTTTCTCTCCGTTGGAACGCATACCCCCTAGATTTCCACCTAAATTTTTACGAGGCAATTACTCAGGCTATGTTACGCTTAAATTCGATGTCGACGTTGACGGTAAAGTTCTAAATGCTGTTGTGACGGGTTCGACAAATAAGAAGCTAGATGAGGCTGCGTTGGAAAGCGTCCTGAAATGGCGCTATTCGCCAAACATTCCGGCCGAGGATGCAAAAGGTATAGAGTCTACAATTCGCTTTGATTTGCAAGATGAGAGGGGCAAATATCTGCCTCTACAAAACTATAAATCATACTAAGCGGCAAACGGGGCTACGTTTTCGCACGCGCCTTGTCCCGCTCTAACATCGGTTTCAGGAAACGTCCGGTCCAGCTCTCTTTGACATTGGCGATATCTTCCGGTGTGCCCGTTGCTACAATCTGACCGCCGCCATCGCCGCCTTCGGGACCAATGTCGATAACGTAATCGGCCGTTTTCACAACGTCCAGATTATGTTCGATGATGACCATTGTATTTCCGGTCCCAACCAGCTCATTCAGCACAGTCAGCAGTTTGTTCACATCTTCAAAATGCAGGCCCGTTGTCGGTTCATCCAAAATATAGAGCGTGCGTCCTGTGGCGCGCTTGGCGAGTTCTTTCGCGAGTTTGACGCGCTGGGCTTCCCCGCCGGATAGGGTGGTGGCTTGCTGTCCGACCTTGAGGTAGCCGAGGCCGACGCGTTGCAACGTCACCATTTTATCACGAATTGACGGCACGGCTTTGAAAAACTCTGCGCCTTCTTCGACAGTCATGGCGAGGATATCCGCAATGGATTTGCCTTTGAATTTAATTTCCAAAGTCTCGCGGTTGTAGCGCGCGCCTTTGCAAATGTCGCATTCGACATAGATGTCGGGCAGGAAGTGCATTTCAATCTTAATCACGCCGCCGCCTTGGCAGGCTTCGCAGCGGCCGCCTTTGACGTTGAAGGAGAACCGCCCGGGTTTATACCCGCGCGTTTTGGCTTCCGGCAATCCGGCAAACCAGTCGCGAATAGGGGTGAATGCGCCCGTATAGGTCGCAGGGTTAGACCGCGGCGTGCGGCCAATGGGGGATTGGTCGATATTGATAATTTTATCGAGCTGGTCGAGGCCTTCGATGCTGTCATGCGGCATGGGTTGGACGGAGGATTTATTAAGCGTCCGCGCCGCCTGTTTATAAAGTGTTTCCATGGTCAGTGTGGATTTACCGCCGCCGGACACACCCGTCACGCAGGTCATGAGGCCGAGCGGAAAATCGACATCGACATTTTTGAGGTTATTGCCGCGCGCGCCTTTGACGCTGATGACGCGTTTTTTATCGACGATGCGGCGTTTCGCCGGCATGTCGATTTCGCGCTTGCCCGTCAGATATTGCCCGGTGATGGATTTTTTAGATTTCATGATTTTGGCAGGCGTGCCCGCCGCGATGACTTCGCCGCCATGAACGCCTGCTTTAGGACCCATGTCCACAACATAATCTGCCGTCAGAATGGCTTCCTCGTCATGTTCGACAACGATAACGGTGTTGCCCAAATCGCGCAGGTTTTGCAGCGTTTCCAGCAAGCGTTCATTGTCGCGTTGATGCAGACCGATGGACGGCTCGTCCAAGACGTAGAGAACGCCTGTCAGGCCGGACCCGATTTGGGACGCCAGGCGAATGCGTTGGCTTTCCCCGCCGGAGAGTGATCCGGAGCCACGGCCAAGGGTGAGGTAATCCAGCCCGACGGCATTGAGGAATTTTAGGCGATCCAAAATCTCTTTCAAAATCCGTTCGGCAATTTCCATCTCTTTTTTCGAGAGCGTTGTGCGCAGGCGGTCAAATCGCTCATAGGCATCTTTGATGGAGAGTTCCCCGGGAATGGAAATATCCATATCCGCGACGCGGACAGAGAGGGCTTCGGGGCGCAGGCGTTTGCCTTCGCACGTTTCGCACTCCGCATCTGACATATATTTAGACAGCTCTTCGCGCATCCATGTAGAATCTGTTTCGCGGTAACGGCGGTCCAGATTTGGAATGACGCCCTCAAAGGTTTTTTCCGTTTTATAGCTACGCTTGCCGTCTTTATATTCGAATTTAATCTGTTGATTGCCCGTACCGTAAAGTACGACATATTTCGCATCATCGGAGAGTTTGGACCACGGCTTATCAACGCTAAATTTATAATGCTTGGACAGCGCTTTCAGGGTTTGCATGTAAAGGCTCGTCGGGGTTTTCGACCACGGCACAATCGCGCCGCCCGCGAGGCTGCGCGATGGGTCTTGGACCACAAGGCCTTCGTCAAATTTCAATTCTTTGCCTAATCCGTCACAGACGGGACAAGCACCTTGCGGATTGTTGAAAGAGAACAGGCGCGGCTCGATTTCCGCCAAAGTGAACCCGGACACAGGGCAGGCGAATTTTTCTGAGAATAATAAGCGATCACCCGTCGTCGCATTTTCCGCAACCGCGAGGCCGTCTGCGAGACGTAGAGCTTGCTCAATGGAATCGGCAAGGCGGGTTTCCAAACCGTCGCGCACAACAACGCGGTCAACAACGACATCGATGTCATGTTTGAATTTTTTATCGAGGTCAGGGGCGTCTTCAATTCGGACGAGCTCGCCATTTATCTTGGCCCGCTGGAACCCGAGGCGCATATATTCGGCGAGGTCTTTTTTAAATTCGCCTTTGCGGTTTCGTACGACAGGCGCGAGAATGTAAAGCTTTGTATCCTTTGGCAAGTCCATCGTCCGATCCACCATTTGGGAAACGGTCTGGCTCTCAATCGGCAGGCCCGTTGCGGGGGAGTAGGGAATACCCACGCGCGCCCAAAGGAGCCGCATATAGTCGTAAATTTCCGTGACGGTGCCGACAGTCGAGCGCGGGTTTTTCGACGTTGTTTTTTGTTCAATCGAAATCGCGGGGGACAGACCCTCTATTGAGTCAACATCGGGCTTGGATTGTAGCTCCAGAAACTGGCGCGCATAGGCTGACAGGCTTTCAACATAGCGGCGCTGGCCCTCGGCGTAGATCGTATCAAAGGCGAGGGAGGATTTGCCCGAACCGGACAGTCCCGTAATCACAATCAACTTGTCACGCGGCAGGTCCACATTAACATTTTTCAGATTGTGCATCCGCGCACCGCGGACTTCGATATTTTTTAACATGGCCATGAAGGATTGGTCTCGGTTCTTAACAGCTTATCTACGGCTGGCCGTGGACATAGATGTCGACCCGACCCAAAACAAGGCGAATGAAGCCGCATCTTGCAGCCTTGCAATGAGTCGGCTAGAACATAATGAGAACAAAATTTCAATAGGTGCATCATGGCAGGCTCAGTCAATAAAGTAATCCTCGTCGGTAATCTCGGCAATGATCCGGAAATCCGCACATTCGGCAATGGCGGCAAAGTCGCTAACTTCAGTCTCGCAACCTCAGAAAACTGGCGCGACAAACAATCCGGCGAAAAGCGTGAGAAAACGGAATGGCACCGTGTGGCTGTTTTCGGCGAAGGCCTCGTTGGTGTCGTCGAGCGTTATGTCAAAAAAGGCTCCAAGCTCTATATCGAAGGTAAGCTCCAAACCCGTAAGTGGCAGGACCGCGATGGCAATGATAAATACACAACCGAGATTGTCCTGCAGGGACCCGGCACAACGCTGACCATGCTCGACAGCGCGGGCGGCCAAGGTGGCGGCGGTCGTTCAGGCGGCGGGGGCTATGGCGGCGGCAGCCAAGGTGGCGGAGGCTATAATCAAGACCGGGGTGGATACGGCAATATGGATCAAGGCGGCTCTGGCGGCGGAAGCCGCAGCGCTTCCGCGCAAGAAGGCCCGGCCGGCGACTTCGACCTAGATGATGAAATCCCATTTTAGGCCCGGGTCGCGAATCTCATAAATAGGCGCGCCGCATATGGTGCGGCAATCTGTCCAAACTGTAATCCCTGCGCCATAGACTGGCCACATTCAACCGCTTAGTTTTCCCAAACAAGGTGGTGAGGTAAATGTGGTAGAGGCGGGGAGGATAGAACGTAAATCGAGCCGCTGGCGGACGCTGTTCGCGGATCCGCGAAATTACCAAATTTCCGTTCTTTCAAGCTTGATTCTGCTCGGCCTGTTTCACTATGGCTTCCACCTGCCGTGGTGGCATGTTGTTGGATGTGTTGGGGCGACGTTGACCACGCAGGCCTTTGCAGACCGTTTGATCAAGCGTCCTTTCGACCCGCGTAGTCCGCTTATCTCCGCGCTGTCCCTCACATTATTGCTGCGCACGGGGTCCATCACGCTATCTATCGGGGCGGGCGTTATTGCGGTGGCTTCAAAATACCTTATCCGCTTTCAGGGCAAGCATATCTTCAATCCCGCCAATTTTGGTCTCGTGATTATATCGCTCCTCTTCGGCGCGGCATGGATTTCTCCGGGGCAATGGGGGCAGGCGACCCTCTTTGCGCTGCTTCTCTTGGCGTTGGGGGGCGTGGTGACGGGTAAGGCGAAACGATGGGATGTGTCTCTGGCGCTGCTCGCGTTTTATGCCTCACTCGTCTTTGGACGCGCGCTCTGGCTTGGCGACCCGCTGGCAATTCCGGTGCATCAGATGCAATCGGGCGCGCTTTTGATTTTCGCCTTCTTCATGATTTCCGACCCGAAAACGACGCCCAATTCTCGGCTTGGCCGCGTTCTGTTTGCCGCGATTGTGGCCGCTGTCGGTTTCACCATACAATTTGCGTTTTACAATGCGGCGGGCATCATTTTGGCCCTTATTCTCTGCGCGCCGCTCGTGCCCCTGATTGATCGTTTTTTCCCGGCTGGCCTGTATCAATGGCCGACCCAATTAAGCCTATCTCTTTCCAACCGAAATGGAGTTTCCCATGAAATACTCGACCCTGCTGAGTAGCGTTTTTGCCATAGGCTTGTTCGCCGCCGCGCCGTCGGCGCAAGCCTTTTGCGGTTTTTATGTCGCGAAAGCCGGAACGGATTTGTTCAATGAGAGTTCTAAAGTCGCCTTGGTACGAGATGGCGATCGCACTGTCATTACCATGGCGAATGATTATCAGGGTGACCTTACGGAATTTGCCATGGTTATTCCGGTGCCAACCGCAATTAAGCGAGAGCAGGTCCATATCAGTGACCCGGCGCTTTTAAAACATTTGGACGCTTATACGGCGCCGCGCTTGGTTGAATATTTCGACGATGATCCGTGTGCTCCGAA
>CALFWV010000205.1 GCA_937927825.1 uncultured Caulobacterales bacterium
CTGGATTGCAGACGGGTCGCCGAGACCCATTGAGAGTTTTGTGAAATGAGCCTCAGGCGCTTTGCCTATGGAGAACCGCAGTGAAGACAATATACCGCGTCATATCCACGCTGGGATTAACGGTGTCCATGCTGGGCTGGACCGCTGCGCATGCGTGTTCCCCGTCGCATATGGTTATGACGGGAGAGCAAAATTATCAGGCCTTAAAGCCGAGTTCCCACTCCAGTTGGTTGGATCCGGAACTCTCTGTTGGTTTGGTTTATGCAAAGAAAAAGAAATCCCGGAATCGCGATGTGTTTACGGAGTACGCGAATGACCCGGCGAAAAAACCTTTTGTAAAAATCAAATTCAAACTCATCGCGGCTATCTCCGAAGATTATGTGGTGGATGAGGCGAAGTGGTTTCCGAAAATCGACGCGCGCGGCAAAGCCCGGGAATTACAGCGCAAAGGAGCGGCCAGACCTTTCGCATTTTGGGATCGCCGCGGACTTTCAACGCCGCTTGTCCAGGGTTATTCCATCGGAACCTCCTGCGGGCCCATGCCCAGCCCGACGCTTTTACCCGGTGAGTATTATTTACATTTCAAAAAAGGCGGCAGAACCATTGGGTTTGAAATTGTGGCAGGACCTGATGATCCGCTGGTCCGGACCTTTACGGAAACCCTGCGCGGTTCAGGCGAAACGCATATTCGGCGGGCCCCTAATGACTATTTCAAAGACATGTCCGGATATCAGGATTTTGTCATCCAGATCTGTCCGTCAGACGCGGAGATAGAGGTGCTCAGATGGGGCAGTTACAGCGGTCCAAATCCGCCGGACGTCGTCGACGGTCATATCAGATTGGGCCAAGAATCGGAATATGACAGCCAATCCAAGGACCTGAAGCTCGTCGATTTCCTGTCCTATCAACGTCATATCCATGGGCCGACTTGGCAGTGCCGGGCCGGAAAACGCTATCTTGTGCTCGATAAAATATCATCACCGCCATCCGGTGGGATTGGGATGTTCTTCGTGAGTCCGCCCCAACATCGTTATCTTGACGTTGTGGGCGGGCATATCGACACGCAAGATATTCTGTCTCACATCTCAATATTGCCGGATGAGACTGGCCGAACACGGATAGAGGTAGAACACGTGAAGCGCTGGATTCGCGAGGCCAATCCTTAAACGCCTATTTCACCAATTTCGTATTCGGGAAGGCCGCTTGCCAGCCGAACCAGAAGGCGCGGTGATAGGGGAGGCGTTTTAATTCACGGCCATCGGTGGAGGTCAGGCGGGCTTCGGAAATTTTCCACGTGCCGCCTTGGCTGTCCACGGCCATAACGCCGTCAGATTTCACAATCTCCACACCGCCCGGATTATAAACGCGATTGGCCCCGGTTTCATCCGTCAGCACAACAAATTTTTGCGAGCCCAACTGTCCGGTATAGACAGGAGTTTTGTTCAGATAATCCGTATCAATCGCGATTGAGCCCGCCTGGCCTTTGAACCGCAGGGCGAGAACCTCTTGCTTATTGGCGAGGCGCGAGTCCTGAAACGGTGTGTTGAACATGAGATCATCATTCGCGAAATAATCATGATAGGCGACGCCCTCATCATAATTGCGGCGATGTCCGGTGTTGAGCGATAAGACCTTTGTCGTCGGATGAAGCGCGCTCCATTTTCCCCATGTTGTTGTCACCACGCTACGGTGGTCCAGCGCAATGCCTTGACCGACCAAAGGCCCGACAACAGGCTCGCCTTTCAGCGTATTCCAGAGGCTTTGCGTGGCGCGGTCATACATGAGTTTATTTGACCGCAGGAGGAATCCGGACGTGCCAAGATCATGTTTCTGTCCTTTATGAACCGTATCATAAAGAATGACCGTACCGCATAATGTGCAATAGACGCCCGCCACCTCGACGCCGCCGACCGTATCGACAAACATTTCATGCCACGCCAAAATACGTTTCGGATAGGCGCGAAAGTCGCCATTAACTTCTATCCCGAAAACAATGTCATCCTTATCCAGATACTCCGCTGCAAAAGCAGGTATCATTTTTGGATGACGTAAAGGCGGGATGCCGTCCTGACGCACACCGCCCCAGCGGACTTCGTCCAAACGGATTCGGGCGCTATCCCCGCGCCCGTCAAAATAACGTTGAAAGCGGGGATCAATGACGCCGTAAAACTGCGCTTTGAACTGCGCATAGCCTGAAGATCGCACTTCGGGCGCATTCCACATCCATCGGAACCATCGATTTATATCCGGTCCGAAATCCTGCCCGGTTTCCTGTTTCAGTTCTTGCAAAAGCAAATTTCGAATTTTTCGGTCGGGGATGAAGTTAAAAACTTCTAACGTCGGCGCGACCCAGTCCTTATCAAACCTCTTTGAAATTTGTCTATGAATTTCAGGATCAGAAAACGCGCCGCCCGGCTCTAACAAGGCGAGAAGCAGGGCTCTATCCCCCTCGTCAAAGTTCAGCCTATCGCCCGTTTGAAAATTTTGGCTTACGCCGGGACGGTCAAGGGAAGGCACTTGCGCCCTCACCTTTTGATAGGAAGACAGGGCGGTCAGACCTATTAGCGTGGAGGATATCAATAAAAGATTTTTCATTTGTCCAAACTGCACAAATCTTACATCGGCTCACCTCACAAGCACGGCAATCGGCGTCACTTTGGCGTGAAACATTTGTGACAGATGATCTGCCGACATAGTATCCGCCGACAGGGATGGATTGAGCGCGGTCCAGCCTTCATCCGGCCCTCGGCCTTTCCCAACACGCCCCCATGACCGCTGCGCCCTCTAAACGCGACATTTTATTAGGTGCATTTGTAATTATCTTTGATGACCGCATCTTTCGGCGTTTGGCCTGTTCGGGTGTTTTTGAGCTCCAACCGGCACGCGTAAATCGTCACTTCGATAAGAGACATGAGATAGGTCTCGCCCTCAACCGGAGTAAACCAGACGCGAGAGTTGCACATCTCGCGGTCCGGATAGGAATGAGTCCCGATAACGGGAAGCGTGAATTGATGGGAATGGGTGTTCGTATTCGTCGCAGAAATTGAAATGCGGTTGCCGGCGGCGATGGGTTTCGTGACCTGTTTTTTATTGGCCCAAGAGAGTTTGACAATTCTGTCCGGGTCGGAACATCCATCGACATCCACTAAATCATAGCTTTGTCCGGTGGACTCGCCAAGTTTCAAGCCATCCCGGTAACCCTTTTCGAAGGTTATATTTGCAGAGGGGTCACCGCTTTTTGGTGCTTGATATCTGGTGGCACAACCCGCCATAAGAATAGCAGATGACACCAGCATGAGTTTTTGAATGTTCATATCCTCAGTCCCTCCTCAGGCGTCATTAAACCACATTGCACACATATCATAGAGACCAATCTTAACCCGAATGACCGCCACCCCCATAGATAATTTCAAACGCGCCCTCGGGGCGGCGACCAAAGCCATTTCCGGCGCGCCCGAACTGGAGGTGTCCTTTGGCGGGGATGTGGCCGGGATTGTGCGCGATCAGGTTATGCTGCCCAGCTTACCGCCTGAGCCAAAGCCCCATTTGATTGCCAAAGCGCGCGGCGAAGCGGACGCCCTCGCGCTGCGCCTGGCTCTACATGACAAAGAGATTCACGCCGAAAATATGCCGCAATCCGGTCCCGCGCGGCAGGTATTTGAAGCTATGGAACAGGCGCGCGTCGAAGCGCTGGGCGGACAACATCTTTCCGGTCTTGGCGATAACCTGATGGCGGCCTTGGATGCGCGTGCACAACGCCGCGGATTTGACAATCCCGAGATTGCGAAAGACGACACGAGCTTTGCCGAAGCTGTCGGTCTTTATGCCCGCGAAAAATTGACGGGGCGTGACCTGCCCAAATCCACCGACGGCATTATGAGCGCGTGGCGCGAAGAAATTATGCTGAAAGCCGCGGGCCGTTTTAAGACCCTGAAAACCGCGCTGGATGATCAGGACAGTTTCGGGAAGTTCGTCCAGGAGCTTATTGCCGATTTCGAGCTGGGCGATGAAATGGCCTCTTCTGAGGAGGATGAAAACCAAGATGACGAGTCCCAAGAGAATGAGGACGAGCAGCAAAATCAAGACGAGTCCCCCCAAGATGATCAGGAAGACCAACCCGGCCAAACGGAAGTGTCAGACGCCGATGCGATGGAAGACGAAAATTCCGAACCGCAAGATATGGTCGATGCCGAGAATATTGACGGCGAGCAGGATGCCGCCGAGCAAACGCCCGATGCGAATGCGCAGCGCCCCAATCCGGCTAACCTGCCGGACCCTTATACGGTGTATTCGACCACCCATGATGAAGTCATTAAAGCCGAAGAGCTTTGCGATACGGAAGAGTTGGACCGTCTGCGCGGATATTTAGACGGCCATATGAAAGGCCTGTCCGGGGCGATTTCCCGCCTCGCCAATCGTTTGCAACGCCGCCTGCTGGCGCAGCAGCAGCGCTCTTGGACCTTTGATCTGGAAGAAGGCATGCTCGACACGGCGCGGCTAACCCGGGTGATTACCGACCCGATGAGCGCGCTGACCTTCAAAGAAGAAAAAGAAACCGACTTCCGCGATACGGTTGTGACTATCTTGATTGATAATTCCGGGTCCATGCGCGGCCGCCCCATTATGGTCGCCGCCGTGACCGCCGATATTATGGCGCGCACCTTGGAGCGCTGCGGCGTGAAAGCGGAAATCCTCGGCTTTACCACGCGGGCATGGAAGGGCGGCAAGTCGTTCCAAGATTGGATGGCGTCGGGCAAACCCCCCTCGCCCGGACGCCTGAATGATTTGCGTCATATCGTTTATAAAGCCGCGGATATGCCGTGGCGACGTGCGAAACGAAACCTTGGCCTGATGATGCGCGAAGGTCTGTTGAAGGAAAATATTGACGGTGAAGCGCTCGACTGGGCCTATCGCCGCCTGATGTCCCGCCCCGAACAACGCCGCATCCTCATGGTGATTTCCGACGGCGCGCCCGTAGATGACGCCACGCAAAGCCAGAATAAATCCGGCCTGCTGGAAAATCACCTGCGCCTGATGATCGATAAAATCGAAAACCGAAGCGAGGTCGAACTCGTCGCCATTGGCATTGGGCATGATGTGACACGTTGGTATTCGAAGGCGGTGACCATCATGGATGTCGAACAATTGGGCGGCGCGATGACGGAAAAGCTGGCGGAATTGTTTGATGATGGTGGGCGGCGGTAAAA
>CALFWV010000206.1 GCA_937927825.1 uncultured Caulobacterales bacterium
TGTTTTACGCGAAGACAACCACGCGGCTGCGACGTTTTACGGACCGGCCTGGTAAACCCTTTGCAAACCGCTCGGCCGATATCCGTTATTATCCGAATATCCAACTCCGCAGCCCAAAGTCAGGCTCCTATCCCCGTAAGATAACGAGCTAGCGTATCATAGCAGGCCCGTTTCACACGCAGCCCCTCAAACCGGTAAGTCGATATCTTACTTGTCCCATGTTTGAGAGAACGAGTTTAATATGCGCCATAAAAGGGGATGTGCGGATGCATCTTTTGAGAAAATCTTTAAACCCCTGATAGTGTTAGGTATTTGTCCACACGATGTGGGTTTGAAACAGGGATGGAGTTTGAAAACCTCTGTCTCAATCTTCGTCATCCACAAAATCCAACGCAAATCTTGGACACGTCATTCGGACTGTGACACATTCGACCTGAAATTAAGTTCAGAGGACCACCCATGAAAAACCTATTTGATGTATCCGGAAAAATCGCAGTTGTGAGCGGCGGCTCCAGCGGTATTGGATTTATGATGGCGCAAGGACTACTCGAAAATGGTGCCAAGGTCTATATCACGGCCCGAAAAATCGGCCAATTGGACGAAGCGCAAAAAGCGCTGTCTGAATTTGGTGACTGCGTTGCTATTCCGTCCGACCTCTCAACGCTGAAGGGCATTGAGGGATTTGTTGCCGACCTCAGCAAACACGAAGAAAAATTAGATATTCTTATCAATAATGCCGGCGCGGTTTGGGCTGCCCCGATCGACAGCTTTCCGGAAGAAGGCTGGGACAAGGTCATGGATATCAATATCAAAGGCTTGTTTTTTATGACACAAAAATGCCTGCCGCTATTAAAGGCTGCCGGGCGTCCCGAAAGCCGCGCGCGGGTCATAAATATCGCGTCAATTAACGGATTGCGGAATTCCGGAATGCCCACATATTCATATACGGCCAGTAAATCCGCGGTCGTACACCTGACGACACATCTGGCGACGGATTTGGTGAAAGATAATATCCTCGTCAACGCGATTGCCCCCGGATATTTCCCAAGCAAGATGACCAAATCCATCACCGAGAATGAGGCCATGACCAAATACGCCCTGACCAAAATTCCCGCTGGCCGTATGGGAACGCCGGAAGATATCGCAGGCACGGCGCTTTACCTCTCATCCCGCGCATCCGCCTTTACATTCGGGCAAACCATCGCAATTGACGGTGGACAAATTTCTACGGCCTAAGCCTGCGGTGTCGACATGTCTGATAGAATTCGCCTTCTCTATA
The DNA here is from genome assembly GCA_937927825.1 of uncultured Caulobacterales bacterium. GTDB lineage: Bacteria > Pseudomonadota > Alphaproteobacteria > Caulobacterales > Maricaulaceae > Litorimonas. Next base: position 1,280 of record CALFWV010000206.1, read on the forward strand.
GGGTTAAGGCGGACCAGAGTTTTTAAAAAAGAGACTGTAAAGATAAGTCTTCAATTTGACACGCCGAAATCCACGGCCCAAGAAAACGTTAGTCTACTGGAGTCCCGACATGTTCAGATACCTCTCCCACATAGTTCTCTCGCTTTGCGCATTTTTGCTTCTTGCGTGTGGCGGCGGCGGCGGCGGTAGCTCAAGTGGCGGCGGGAGCGGGAGCGGCGGCGGGTCCTCTTCGACCCTGACGCTTTCGTCCAATAGCGCCACTATTTCGGCGCCGCAGTGGAGCGCCCGTCCCGACTTTACAGATATTACGGCGACTTTGAGCGGGAATGCGGTCGGTTTGGCTGTGAGTTTTGCCCCCGGCGCAAACACGGCCAATTGGTTAGTCATTGAAACAGCAGACGGCTCTCGAACAGATCAAATTCTGCTCCGCCTTACAACAAATACCACGAGTTTATCCCCCGGTGATTACACCACTTCCCTGCGAGTGACGTCCGGGGATGCCGCGGGTACAGCTCTGGACACGCGCGATATTTCGGTCAGGTTGACCATCACGGAAGGTGTTGCGATTGAGCTTTCGCCTTCGGATATAAATCTTGGCCTGGTGAACAGCAGTAGCGACCCAATTACGCGTACAGTCAGCGTGACCGCGGAAGGCGATTGGACGGCAACGGCACAGAATAATAGCTTTAGCATTTCGCCGGTTTCCGGGAATGGATCGGGCGAGATTGAACTCACTTTCATACCCAATAGTATTTTCGTTGAAAATGATGCGCTTATTGTGACTGATGTCGACGAATCCTCAAATGAAGATCAGGTTCAAATTACATACGACTTTGTTGCCGAAATTCAGGCCTCACCTTCAGATCTCGCGTTTGAAAGCGTTTCGGGCGGTGAAGAGCAATCAGAAACGATTTCCATCACGGCATCGGGCGAAACATTGGAGTGGGCCCTTTCCGCCAATCAACCTTGGATATCTTTCTCCCAAACGTCTGGACAAACAGATGCGGATGTCGACGTTATCGTAGACCCGGCCAATTTGGCCGCCGGAACTTATAATGGCGAGGTCACCCTGACCGAAGAGCGCGGGAACCAAAGCAAAATAATACCTGTCACATTTGATGTGACGCCGAAGCGACTCGTCCCAAGCACACAAGGCTTACTTCTAAATAGTTTCCCGGCTTCGGCTAAACTCACAGCAGACATTGTTGTCAATGACAATGCGGGTAACGGCGCGGCGTGGACTGCATCCTCCGATCAAGATTGGTTGAGCGTAACCGCTTCGGGCGTGACCGGCGACACGCTCATTGCAACTGCGGATCCGAGCGGTGTGCCCACGGATAGCTACGCCATGGCGACAGTCACCGTAAACTCCAGTGATCCGGCTATCTCTTCAGACGTCATGATCAAAGTTGGGTTTTGGAATGGAACGCTTAACCCGCAGTCCCTGATTGAAGAACTGCCCCAACGTTTTTGGACAGTTGCAGATCCCGTGCGCCCCTATGTTTATGTCAGTATAGATGAAGATAGTTTCGGCACAGATAAAATTGAAACGTATAATATCTATACCGGGGCCAAAGTTGGCACTGCCATCGAACCCACCATTAATCCCGGAAAGATGACAATATCAGACGACGGGGCGTTTCTTTACGTCACGGATGATCGCAGCGGAGCAAACTCAACCATTATTGAAAGGATTGATTTGGAAACAGCGCAACCGCTCAATCAATGGTCACTGGTCTCTACCGATACGGATGAAATCAACACCCAGAATGAAATTCACTTTGCCCGCATAGAAGGCATTCCGGCTGTTTATTCTGCCACTGGCGCCGTTTTCCATGGGGAGACGGGTGCGCTTTTAGGTCAATATTCGGGGAGCGGCGTATTCACGGTCAGCCAAAATGGCCGAACGATTTGTTTTGACTCAACGAGTATTAGTCCAAACTCATCCGAATGTACGCGGTTAAATATCAGCGGTTTAGCATCAGGCGATATTTCAATTACACCGGGAACGCGAACCGAAGCAGAATTTAACTCCGTTGACTTTGGATCTGACATCGCTTTGTCACCGGACGGAAACACAGTTTATATCGCGGACCAATTCTTCTTCTTAAGAGCCCAAGTAGATGATTTTGTATTTATTCCGGGTGGTTTCAATCTGGATCCTTTTGTCAGCGACGTTGAAGTCGCGCAAAATGGTGAAGTTTTTGTCTATTTCGGATCCGGAGATGGTGTCACAACTGCAATCCGCCGTTTCTCGCCGGATGGGGCCACGCTCGGCACGGCGCTCACGACGGAGTCTATTATTTTCGAAGATACGTTAGTCATTTCCGGTGATGGATCGCGGGCGGCCATCACGACGTTTGACGACGACAATACCGAAGATAATTTCTGGCGGTTAGAGTTCGTAACGGTTGAATAATCCGCCGTGTCTTTGGCCTACCTGAATAGACGATAACCGAGGACGGCGTTTTACCCTCCCTATATGTTATCCAAGCAGGTAAGAGCGCAAAGGCCTTTAGCGGCGGACAAGGCTCGACCGAGGCTTCGTTGGGGCGGGGCGATTATCCCCGGACCGTATATAAAAATAAGCTATAACACTCTTAGGATTTTGATATTTTATCGATGGTCGATTTTAGCGTACGCTAAAGAGATGGGATTATTGTGGTCGAAATATTGTTTCCGTTTATATGATGCGGATTGGTGGGTGCGCGTAAGTAGCACGACAAAGGGCCTGTCCTATAAAGTTAAAATAGAGGGTCAGCTTGTACTCGACGAAAAGCCTGATCAGACCTCTGAAGAGATTATTTCCCCACAAACATTCAATGTGACTCATAATGGTCGAACCTATGAACTCAAAATTGGACCGGTAAGTGCATTTGATTGCACCGTTCATGTCTACTCCGACGGTAAACTTATTTACCGTCATAAAGACCGAGACTTCGTGACCCTGCACCGAACGGAAAAAGCGTTCAAAAAAATGGATAAAGGCATTGCTTGGCTGGAGACGTTTGACACCAGAGACCCGCGTCCATTCTGGAAAGTTATTTTGGAGGTCTGCCTGATTGGAATGGCGATTGGGACAGCCTATGCACTATTGTCGAATAATCTTGAGGATAGGTTTGGATGGGAAATTGGGAGGTTAGGCTTTTGGCCTGCGGCCATTATAGGTGTCTGCATAGCCATGTTCTGGCCAGCCCGGCTGCGCTTTATTAGATAGGAACCTTCCTGTCAGTTCTCGAGCAACTCTCCAAATTCCCGCTCATAGACCCAATAGAAAACCGCGCGATGCAATGCATGACGCGGTTGATGTCTTAAATATATGACGCGGATTAAGCGACGAATTGCATGCCTAGCCAATCGGCGATGAGGGCCGGCTTGTCTTCGCCTTCAATTTCGACCGTAACTTCATAGGTCAGGAGGAACTGACCGGGGCGCTTTTCTTCGGCAGCTTTGAGTTTGAAATGCCCACGGACGTTTTTGCCGACTTTAACGGGGGCCAGAAAGCGGACCTTTTCAAAGCCGTAATTCACGCCCATTTTGACGCCCTCGATAAGGAGGCCGCCCTGCTCTGAGAATTTGGAGAGCAAAGAGAGTGTCAGAAACCCATGGGCAATGGGGCCGCCAAAGGGCGTCATCTTTGCCATTTCCGGATTCACGTGAATGAACTGATGATCCTCTGTTACATCTGCGAATTGATTGACGCGATCTTGTTCAATTTTAATCCAGTCGGACACACCAAGGTCTGTCCCGACTGTCGCTTGAAGGTCTGCGGCTTTTACAGTTTTCATTTCACTCTCCCAATTTATTTTTAATATGAATTGGCCTCAGCAAATTCATTCATATGATAATGCGCATCCCCCATAAGCTCTTGCAAGACCCGAATGCGTTTCATGAAAAGGCCGATGTCATATTCATCCGTCATGCCAACGCCGCCGTGCATTTGCACGCCTTCTTGGCTGGCCAGTTTTGCGACAGAGCCGAGCTTGGCTTTGGGCATTGCGCAAAATTGCGCGGCCTCTTCATGGCCTTCATCCAAAGCTGTCAACGCGCCAACGACGGCCGAGCGCGCGATCTCCATTTCGGAGTAAAGGTGCGAGCTACGATGTTGCAGCGCTTGGAAAGACCCGATGATTTCACCGAATTGTTTGCGTTCTTTGATGTAGGCAACGGTGTCCTCGAACGCCTGTGCCCCTGCGCCGAGCAGCTCTGCCGCTGCGATGCCTCGGCCTGCGGCTAACACACCGTTCAACACATCCATACCACCGTCCAATGTTCCCAGCAAAGCGTCGCCGGAGACTTCGACGTCTTCGAAATCAACGCGCGCAGCGTTACGGCTATCGACCATGATTGTGCGTTCTGTCGAAATGCCTTTGGATTTTGGATCAACGAGGAAAAGCGAGAGACCATCTGCATCTCCGTCTTCGCCGGATGTACGCGCTGCCACGATCAAAACATCGGCCACATGACCGTCGACGACCATCGCTTTCGCGCCGTTTAACTTGAAACCATTGCCGGACGGCTCAGCTGTGGTCGCTGTGCCGCGCGGATTATGTTTCACGCCTTCATCAAGAGCCAAAGCAATTACCGCCTCTCCTGAAGCAATCTTTGGCAGCCAAGCCGCCTTCTGCTCCTCGGACCCGTGTTTGAGCGCCGTCGCCGCGAGGATGGATGTAGACAGAAATGGAGACGCCGTCAGATTACGGCCCATCTGTTCCGCGACCAAACCAGCCGCCAGATAACCCATATCCACGCCGCCATGTTCTTCGGGAACGACAATGCCTGCAAAACCTTGCGCGGCCATCTCTGACCAAAGGCCGCGATCAAAACCGGTTTCATCACGATTATCGCGCAATTCACGCAGCGCTTTAACAGGTGCTTTTTCCGCAAAGAAGCCCTGCGCCATATCGCGCATCATGACTTCATCTTCATTCAATACGAGTGCCATTTTCTAGGCTCCGGGTAATTGTAGAATGTGTTTTGAGATAATGTTCAACTGAACCTCGGACGTGCCGCCTTCAATCGAATTCCCCTTTGTGCGAAGCCATGACCGCGCCATTTTGCCGTCGTTGGAACGCTCGGATTCCCACTCCAAACCCTCGTGGCCGCTTGCGTCCATCATCAGCTCATGTTTGCGCTTGTTTAGCTCTGTGCCATAATATTTCAGCATGGAGCTATCTGCACCGAGCGACGCCCCTGCCTTGGCCTCGGCCAGTTTACGCTTCATGGTCAGGTTAAACGCCCACTCATCAATTTCGGCTTCGGCAACTTTCGCGCGGAGCATCGGATCGGCGAGTTTGCCGTCCTGCAAACCAAGCGATGAAGCTGCAATTTCGTGAAGCGGGCGTGTGACGCCCTCCTGATTGCCGATCATTTCCCGCTCATGTGTCAGGAGATATTTCGCGATAGACCAGCCTTTATGCTCTTCGCCAACGAGGTTCTTTTTCAGAACCTTCACGTCAGAGAGGAAAGTTTCGCAGAAAGGCGAACGCCCTGAAATCAGCTTGATTGGACGCGCTTCCACGCCCTCAGATTCCATATCGAACAGGACGAAAGAAATGCCGTGGTGTTTCTTGCCGGTATTATCCGTGCGGACGAGGCAGAAAATCCAATCGGCTTGATCCGCATATGACGTCCAAACTTTCTGGCCGTTGACGATATAATGATCGCCCATATCTTCGGCTTTGGTTTTCAGGGAGGCGAGATCAGATCCGGCGCCCGGTTCTGAATAACCCTGACACCAACGAATTTCACCGCGTGCGATCGGCGGCAAATGCTCGGCCTTTTGCTCATCCGTACCGAACTTTAGCAATGCCGGTCCAAGCATCCAGATACCGAAAGAGGACAGCGGGTTCCGCGCATCGATGCGCTTCATTTCCTGAAGCAGAACGATTTCTTCTTTGCGTGACAATCCGGCGCCGCCATATTCTTTTGGCCAAGTCGGTACGGTCCAACCTTGCGCAACCATCCGTTCCAGCCAGATTTTCTGGGCGTCGCTTTGGAAAACGAACTTGCGGCCACCCCAGCAGGCGTCTTTGTCGCCCTTCATAGGTTCGCGCATTTCGGCCGGGCAGTTTTCTTCCAGCCAGGCGCGGGCATCCATACGGAATGTATCTAAATCGCTCATAATCTTTCCCTTTGTGTCTTTAAGCGACGAAATCGCCGCCTTGGATGCGGGTCAGGAATTTCGCGCCCTGTTGCCCGCCATTTGTATATTCTTCTTGGCCCTCTGTATCGCGAATCTTGTCGATGAACTTGGCGACATTTTCAGCGGTTTGCTCACCTTCAGACAGGTTGATACCTTGGGTTTCGAAAACTTTCGTCTCCGAATAGCCTCCTGCCCCGGCGCATAGGATCATGCGATTGGGCGCGTCGTCGCAGACAAGATAAACAAGGCCAGCCGACACAGATTCAACTGTCAGCTTTTCGAGAATCTCTTCTGGCATCAGGTTTTCCGTCATGCGCGAGCGCGCCGTTGGCGAAAGCGTATTGACGCGGATGTCATATTTCGCGCCCTCTAAGCACAGCGTCCGCATAAAGCCTGAAAGGCCCGCTTTCGCCGCGCCGTAATTGGTTTGACCGAAATTGCCATACATGCCGGAGGAGCTGGTCGTCAGAACGATACGTCCATAGCCATTCGCCTTCATATGGTTCCAAACGGCTTTCGTACAAATGGCCGAGCCTTTTAGATGGACGGCGACAACCAAGTCCCAATCGGCCATTTCCATTTTGGAGAAAGACTTATCGCGCAGAATGCCTGCATTATTGACGAGGATGTCAACCTTGCCCCATTTTGCGATCGCTTCATCTACCATGGCCTGAACCTCGGATTCATTGGTGACGTTTGCGCCATTGGCGATGGCTTCACCGCCTGCCGCGATGATTTCCGCGACAACATTTTCCGCCATGGTTGCGCCGCCGCCCGTTCCGTCAACTGAACCGCCAAGGTCATTGACGACGACTTTCACACCGCGCGCGGCGAGTGCCAACGCGTGTGACCTGCCGAGACCGCCTCCGGCTCCGGTGACGATGGCAACTCGGTTTTCAAATTCTACTGCTGACATTAGCTTTCTTCCATTCATTATCGGCATCATCACCAGCATAAAATGTGAACCCAGCAGGTTTTTTACGCAAAGCAGATGTGACTATTCCTATTTCATCAATTTCAATTTTCGCGGCTTGGCTAAGCTCTGGAACAATGTGAGCTGCCAGATATTCATCATTTCTAATCAAGTCAGTAGCCTTTTTCATAGCCCTACTACGAGAAAAGGCCCTGACGTCACGTGTTGTCCAAAACCCAGTTTTCTCGTCGCCATTTCCGCGATTTAAGACGTAAGCGGTTCCATGAATTAGACAACGGTAAAGCGGCATTACGCGACTTCAAAAAGTCCCGCTGCGCCCATGCCGCCGCCAATGCACATTGTGCTGACGACATATTTTGCGCCGCGTCGCTTGCCCTCAATTAGAGCGTGAGCGGACATACGTGCGCCGGACATACCGTAAGGATGACCCACGGAAATCGCACCGCCATTGACGTTGAGTTTTTCCATCGGAATGCCCAGCTTGTCCGCGCAATAAAGAACTTGAACCGCGAAAGCCTCATTCAGCTCCCAAAGATCGATATCTCCCATCTTGAGGCCATGCTGCGCGAGAAGCTTTGGCACAGCATAGATTGGACCAATGCCCATCTCATCCGGCTCCAGCCCAGCCACAGCCATACCCCGATAATAACCGAGCGGAGACAGACCGCGCTGCTCAGCCGTCTTTGCGTCCATCAGAACGGAGACAGATGCGCCGTCAGAGAGCTGTGACGCATTCCCCGCAGTGATCGTTTTATCCGGACCGAGAACAGGTTTCAGACCATTCAGACCTTCGATATTTGTCCCCGGACGATTGCCTTCATCTTTTTCCAGTGTGACGACATGTTCAGAGATTTCTTTCGTCTCTTTGTCCATAACTTTCATCGTGCTCTCGAGCGGGACGATTTCATCGTCAAACGCGCCGGCTTGCTGCGCCGCATGTGTACGCTGCTGACTCATGAGAGCATATTCGTCCATGCGATCGCGAGACACGTTATAGCGCGCCGCAACGACTTCGGCAGTCTGCAACATCGGCATGTAAGCGTCAGGATGCTTTGCGATGACTTGTGGATCCGGCGCTACGCGCATTTCCGGTGTTTGCACC
>CALFWV010000207.1 GCA_937927825.1 uncultured Caulobacterales bacterium
CCGTCAGGACGTGTTCGATTACATAGAATTATTTTACAATCCAAAACGCAGGCATGCTAACAATGGAATGTTGTCACCCGTTGAATTTGAGATGGCAGCAAAATGAAGCAACAAGGTGTCTACAAAGCTAGGGGCACATCATGTTGAGGGTGAACCTGGCCCAAAAAGACAAAAACAAGTTTCCAGAAATGGCAATACGACTTTGGCTAACTCATGTTATTTAGTCTTGTGAGCTGATGGGCGTAGGCTTTTAAGGTCAGGGAATTTCCCTGACCTTTTCGATTCCGGCTCGGACGTTAAATTTACCTCACTGCGACCGGCCCCTGGAAACCCATGCGGGATCGCGCTTACGGATCATTCTCCCACTCCGGCACCTTCAAACGTGCGGCACCGTGGCCATACTTGTGTTAAATGGACTGACACTATCCTTTGGTTGGGAAACTGCCTTATTCTGAATGAAGAAAAGCAAGGCATCCTTGCTTGGCATAAAGAAATATCCACCGCCCTTGACCGTTACAAAGTTATTCAATGAGATTTGGTGATTTACACCCGGGCATTGAATGGTAAATTCGCCGGAATTGGCTGAAAGCGGGTCATATTCGTCTCGAAGTCCGTGAAAATTGCGATCATTCACCCAACTTTGCTGCACAAATTCAAATTGCCGGTCAATATCTGCGTTCAGGCACATAAAGAAGGTTCCTTCTATTTCAGGACCATTCGCGCCGTCAGGGCCCTGAGCTTTATACGTCCGCCCACGCCGCAGCAGTCTGTGACGATTGCTGACTTCCAATTCTTCGGGATTGTTCGGATCAAGGCTGTCTCTGGGGTTTGTCCGCCTGACATGGGACCCAAATGGACAGGCATATCCTTGCGGATCATCACGCCCGAATAAATACTCATTGTCTTCGTGTAAGAATTTTTTTGTTATGGGGTCTGTTGCATGGGTCGGGTTTTCCAGTCCTGATGTCTTAAAAAACTCGTTCACATAGGCGGGCCGGGTGACTAATGTCTGTCCATCTTGCCAGCGGCCCATTATTTTTGCTTGCACAATAGCTGTCATCGTTTCGACATTTTGCAAATCTTTGTGATCATCGTTGAATGCATCTGCCTTCAGTTTTTCCAGAATTATTCTGGCTTCACGCTCCGTTGACTCTTTAAATTTTGTGACATCCTGCTCAAGTTGCCGAATAACGAGATATGATCCGTTGCGTCCTAAGTCTCGGAGATTGTCCGAATTTTCATCGCCAAATTTTGGATATTTCTGCGGTTGTTGATTTGGCAGCGCTGGGAGCAAGCGATGGATATCTCTAAAGGCTGAAACTTGAGGGGAAGGCGGGAAATACCCGCGATTATCCCTGTACCCTAAAATAAATTCGCCCGGGTTGACCAAGTGCATAGAGTTCGAATTCTTTGCGGCCCTGGCGGTCCCGCGAATGATGGGGTTGGAGACCCCGTCTACAAACCCAAAAGGTTCTCGGATAACGGTTTCGGATTTCGGTGTTGCCTGTTTAATTGCGGCGCTTTCTTCGCCTGATGTTTTTGCCCCTTCTTCTTTGGGAACTTCGTGGGTTTTGAATGCTATCTGATGAAAGTCTAATCCGAAATCATCAACAGATTGCGCCAAGTCTTGAATGACCCCATCACGAATATCGTCGTTTTCCGCATAGATGAGAAGCACACCGAGCTCTTTCATCCATTTTTTTTCAAAGGATCCCCATTCCCAGTTGCTGCGATGACTATCACCTTGATCTCCAAGGACCTTCGCCCTTTCCTCATTATCCATGCCCAAAATAAAAGGGGAGGAAAACCAGGTTGGCTCAGTCTCACTGACGTCGTCCAGGACCTGGTCACCTTTCCATGGCTGCTTTTCACGGTCCTTTGCTCCGATTTGTAAATTGTGGAGGCCAGCATTCGAAATCGCAAAATATACGGCATGGTTTTTCGGCTTATTCTGCCCGTAGGTGATTTTATCTTCAATCGTTTCCAGATAGCTTTTGAACCTAGAAATGTCGCCGAACTCGGTTATTTTAGACCGAACGACGAGACAACAACCGGACTTTAAATGACCGGATCCGCCAAAGATAAAACTCTGTATTTGGTCTGTTTGAAGGGCATGTTCAGGACGGGTTGTGGAGTTGAAAAGATCAAACCAGGCTTCGGCCTCGCTGGCTGATCTTGCCCGGACTAAACCGTCTCGAATGAGGGCGTTTCGTCTGATGATTTCTACTGTTTGTTCGGGGTAGGCCGAATACCAAAATGGGGTTGGACGCGTCGAACCGCGTGCCCATCGTTTGAAACGGTCTCCATCTTCTGTGCCTTCGACGAAGATGTTCTTAACCTTCGGAAAACCGACGCAGTGACTCCACGCCGCATTTAGACCGGCATTCACTTTAGTCACAAAATCTTCAAGGTAACTCTCAAAGCTTCCATCATAATTTGAAAGAAAGGCGTAATTTCTCGTGCGCGGGAGGTGAACCCAGCGGGCGAAATGAACTGTTCCAACATTGCCCAAAAACCCCGGTCGGATAATTCCGGTTGTCAGCATCCTTCGGATGACATGAAAACTCAGAGGCAGCAATACGCGTATTCGAAACCATTCTGGAAGTAAGCGTTGAACACTGACCATATGATTTTGAACGGAGTTCGGAGCATTCTCCCGGCGCATCATATTCTTCGTGTTCTCAATACCCGGATCAGAGTCATGAGGTGTATTGCTTTGTTCAGAAGCGGAGAGGGTAATTTTCTGTATCACAAGTACGATAATTAACGTCAGGACCAGAGTCATTGGAAATGCAATGATGAAGGCCTTTGTAATGGAAACCGCCTGGGGCAAATAATCAGCGAGATCATTTTTAGTCAGGGGGGTGAGGCCGAATAGGTCGCCCCAGAAAGCACGGATATTCGTATTCAGATTAATAAAAATAGAGGCCAGCGCCGCCCATCCAAAGATCTCGAAAATGAAATTTGATTTTCTATTCCCTCTTGACGCAGTGGCAGGGTTTAGGAAACGAAACGTTGTTAGGAGAACCGTGGCAACCACAATTGGGATAAAGAATGTGAAAACGGAAATATCGCGAACCACCGAAAACAGGTAGGAGGCATTTCGTATCGGGAAGAGAGCGCTCAACCAAATTAAACCGCCGAACCCGAAGAAAAGTAAAGCATTAAAGCCGTTGAAAATTTTACACGATGGGTTGTGAAAGGATTTCCGATAAGCGTGTATGGTCAAGGTTATAATGCCGGCGTGTATAGCGGGATAGAATATATGATCCCGCAATGAGGCCGATTTAAACCGATTGGAGACGAGATAGTCTCCCTTATCCATCAGCCCCCCCGGAAGCATCCAAAATAAGTGAAGATAGAGTGAGGTTCCAATCAAAAGCCAAATTATGAGCAAGCCGAGAGCTTTTGAATGTGGCGCGTAATTCACCAAAAAGTCTGATTGAGTGGATTTAAACTTGAGGTAAAATAAGAGGCTCACGATTAAACCCGAGAGACCTATGGCTATAGGAAAAATCATACCCGGTGGAATTGGGCCGAGCCCTGGGTATTCCCATAATTTCACATCCCCAGCAGAATCGCGGGTTGCCCAAGAGTTAAAACATATCAAAAAACCAATATAAAAAGTCGCAATTAGGAACATTTCACCCAATTCATTGAAAATGGGCTTGTTGAAACGTCGAATAGTCATGCCCGCTAAACCCGCCAAAAGTGTGGCGCCGATCAAGAACGCGAAACTTCTCGCCGAACTAAATTCAACCTGTCCGGACTGGACCAACGCCGGTTGAGGTGGATCATGAAAGGTTGCGGCTAAAAACCCGAATAAAAGTAAGACTGGAATGATCAAAATCCGCGGGAATAATTTCGCTGCTAAGTCGAGATAGCCTAATATCCCAAGGGGCTCCTGACTGGGTTTTACCCATGAGTCATCGTGAGCTTCGGAAAAATGAGGTGCTTCTGACCCGCCTAAAACCCAAAACGCGTTGCTTGGGTTTGGAGAAGCTGACTCTATCATCTCTTTTTTGAGAGCGTTTCGGATGTCGTGCAAACGACCTTGAAAGGTCTTCTTATCCTGCCCTTCTGTTTGAATAAGGTCAGTAACCTGCGCCGCAATCGCATGTTCTGCTTGGATACGTGTGCTGTTTAAGCCTACGGTTCCGCTGAAGGGAAGACCATTCGTAGATTTGGAACGAAACAAACTTGGCCACATTGATTGCACCAAGGTTACGTGATCATCAAAAAGTCGCTTTTGCATGTCTGGGGGAGACAGTTTTTTTTCGGTTATGCCGGCACCTTCATACAAGTCTCCAATCCAATCATAAAAACGCGGATTTGCATTTCGAAGGAATTGTTCAAGAGGTCCGTCGATGCTCAACTCCAGAACCAAATAATCCGGTTCTTCCTTCGGAATGAAAGGAAGACGAAGGTTCAAGGGTAATTTTGGCGGCAGATTTTCTCTACCGCGAATGACGTGCCCGCTCATAAAGTGGACCAGACTTGGGAGCCCTAGCTCCGTGTAAGCGCGTCCCGTATGATGACCAAGACTGTTCAAAATCTTCTCTGCCTCATCAGGCAATCCGGTTCCTTTTGGAATTTCAGATAAAATTGTGATGAATTGTTGAAATTTCTCTTCTTTTGCGAAGATCATTTTATAGCTTGGGAAAATCTTCTTTTTGATTTGATATTCGGCTCCCTCAGGCGCTTCCAACCACCTGAAATATAACAATCCTTCGAGCATCGTTTGTAAAATTGTACGCGCCCAATATTGACCAAAACATGGATGGTGAGGCTCGGTGGGTCTTCCGTCGGCAGGGGCAGTGTCTGCACCGCCAAAATGTGTGTGATAGGGGCAAAAACTCTCGGATGAGTCAGCGTCCGCCAACTGGCTGGACGGCCCAAAAACGGTTTCGTCCTTGGCAGCCTCACTTGTGATGAGACAAATCATATCGCCTGGCAAGATATCTGTATCGTCTAAGACAAACGGTTTTTTGGCTTTCCGAAATATGAAGCCCGTTGGAGAGTTGTGGCGGAGATATTCATCAATCCAAGCGCGTGGATTTTTATTGATCTTTTTTATAAGGTCCGGAATTTTATGTCGGCCAAACCCGCCCTCTTCTTTTTCATGGATGGTCTTTATAATGCTTCCGAAAGAAGAGCCGGTTAAATATTGGAAAGACCCAGCAACTTCCATGATGATGTTGACGACATAATCTTCAAAAGGCTTGTCGGTATGGCGAAGCGTTATTGGAAGCCCGCCGTCCTCAGCCTCTTTCTCTGAGTTTTCGATTATCTTGAGACGGTGAAGAATCGACCCTGTTTTTGGGTTTTTATAGCTTTTCAAAATCTGACGGCGGTACATTTTGGATATAAAGGTCGACACAAGATTGAGACCTGTGTTCCGTCCGCCGGGGTTCACAAATAAATTCGCGAACATGATTGCAATCCAGAGATAAAATTTCTGAGTTTGCGCATAGAGTGAGCGTCCGGGAATGCGTAATCCCAAAAAATCTCTGACAAATATGTGGGAAACAACCAGCCCATATTCACGAATAATATCGACATCGTTGCTGCGAGTTGTCCCGCCGAAAAACCCTCTTATTCGGGAAACTAGAGATGGATTATCCCGCCTCTTGTTAATCTCAACAATGGCTTCTTGGACGGCTCTTTCGGCTTGCTCTTTTATGAGGTCATAATACTCAATATGGTCAAGATTATCTCCGGGATTTCGCCTTAGTTTCGGCGTTAATCCTAGTGCCGCCTCGAATATTTTCCACTGCTCATCTATAACCTCTTGTTGGTCAGAAATGAAAAAAGTAGCGCCATCACCACCCGTTTTCAACGAGTCATCGTAATGTGAAAGGTCAACACGGTCATCGCCGGCTAACAGCGCGACGACATCATCATTATCCGCCATGAAGTGAATGTTGATGGGGTCTTCACATCGGAACCGCCGCTTCTTCAGCGCGTAACTATGTACGCGCTTGCCCTGCTTTTGCATTGCGCGGCCGATTTTAGATACATCGACCGAGAAAAAGCTCTTCCCCGATTTTGGAAGGTCTTCTATCTCGAAACCTTCCTGTTTTGACAAATTAGAGTCCATTTCGCGCGCCCCCCGCTTGGATATGAGCTTTGAATAACTTTCGTTGTACAGCTCTAAATTTTGATAGGGAGATGAGTCAGATTAAAAACTGATGCGGATTGCCTATTGCGTCACCAAAGCTCTATTCTTACGCACAATATCAGTCTTCTATTTAATCCCCCACGACTTTAATACTATAAATGTGCAATGAGTTTGCAAGGAAATTAAAAAATCTATTTGTGCTCTTGGTCTGATTGTTCGATTAAAATGATGCTCGAGGCGCTCATATGTTGACTATAGAAAAACAAATAATGATAAATCTCACCCACGCAGAATGCTGGGAAAAGATGAGGGATATTTCTCTTGCTGGAAATTACATTCCGAATGTTGAAAAAATTCAAATCATAACACCCCAGAAGGAAGGCGTCGGTGCCAGCCGAAAAGCGTTTTTAACCAAGGGGAAGAAGGTCGTGGATGAGACCGTGATTGAGTGGAATGACGGGGACGGATTTACCTTGAAGTTGGACGTCAAAGGTAAACGGGTATTGCCTTGGTTTGACGAGTTTTATTTCCGGTATCATATTGAGAAAGCAGACCATAAAACTCTTTTTCGGCCGGGCATATTATATGACCCAAGGGTCAAATTTATGGTTGGCTTGCAAAGAATAATCTTCGATTGCGTTATGGGCCGAGAGCTTAAAGTTATTTGCGCGTCTATGAAGGCCTACTACGAAACCGATCAGCCGACTTCGGCGGCTGTTTTGAAAAAAATACGGAATACTATTGATTAGCTGGAGTGCAAGGCTGTCCGCGCAATAATCATTGGTTTTTCGATGAGTTGTTTTTGTTTTTGGGTTGTTGAGCCCTAAACAAACTCATTATTCAGCATTCATATTCACCTTGACTTTCCTGCTTGCGTTCCGTTTATTTGTATTTAGGATTTATCCTAAGGGCGCGCATCAATGTTATCAGCAAGTGAAAAAGTAGACTCGAGTCTGTCACCGCCACAGGTGGCATTACGAAAGTATAGGTCGGATTGGGTGGCTGTAACAGTTTTTAGCTGCGCCATTAATGTCTTGATGTTGACGGGCCCAATTTTCATGTTGCAGGTCTATGATCGGGTGTTGGCGAGCCGGTCTATCCCGACGCTTTTGGTTTTGTATCTTCTCATTGTTTTTCTTTTTGCGCTGTTTGGGGTATTTAATTTCTTTCGGACGCGCGTGCTTTCGAGAGTTGGGTTTCGCTTGGAAAGCGAGCTAATGACCAGCGCGCAAAAAATGCGTCTTTATCAATTTTTGTCGATTTCAGCGCCGAATATGCAGCCGGTCACTGATTTGTCTCGGCTCCGGCAATTCATTAGCTCGCCTGCTTTAGCAGCCTTTTTTGACTTGCCGTGGGTGCCGATTTTCATTGGTGTGGTTTTTTATATGCATCCTTGGTTAGGATGGCTGACGGTGTTTGGTGTGATTGTGATTACGCTGTTCACAATTGCGAATGAAAAAATGAGTCGTCGAAAACTATCCGAATCGACGCGGTGGGAGGTTGAGAGTCACAATTTTTCGGAAACATCCGGACGAAATGCGGAAGCTATTTTTTCCATGGGCATGATTACAAATACGCTGAATTATTGGAGAAAATTGAAAACAAATAGTTTGGGGTACGCGCAAGGCGCTATGGGCGTTTCGGAAGTTTTGATGTCGATGTCGCAGTCTATTCGCCTTTTATTGCAATCCTCTATATTGGGATTGGGCTGTTACCTCGCGGTCTTTGAAATCATCACACCGGGTATGATGATTGCGGCCTCCATTATTGGTGGACGCGCCCTTTCACCTATCGATCGGGTGGTGGGGAATTGGAAAAATTTCCTTATGGTGCGTCAATCCTATAAGCGGCTCAATATCGCTTTATCTACAGTAGGGGATGCACCCAATTTGACCCAATTGCCTCAACCGAAGGGTCATATGAGAGTATCGAATCTGGTTAAGCTCGTCCCGGCAGCAGATGAAAGTAAGTCTCAGGCAATTCTGAAAGGTATTGATTTTGAGTTGCACCCCGGTGACGGACTAGGCGTCGTGGGGCCAAGCGCGAGTGGTAAATCCAGTCTGGCTAAAGTGTTAACGGGCGTTTGGCGACCGGATCGTGGAGCGGTGCGTTTGGACGGTGCCACATATGACCAATGGGACACGGATCAGCTCGGTCAATTTATTGGATATCTTCCGCAAACTGTCGAGCTCATGCATGGCACAATAAAAGCAAATATTTCCCGGTTCGAACCGGAGGCGAATGATGAGGATATCATTGCCGCCGCAAAAATGGCGAACGTTCATGACCTCATTATGGCGTTACCCGGCGGGTACGATGCCGTGATTGGCAAGGAGATTGTCTTGTCGGGCGGGCAGACGCAACGCATCGCACTGGCAAGAGCGGTATATAAAGTTCCGAAGCTCATTGTGTTAGATGAGCCGAATTCGAATTTGGACGCAGATGGGGATGCCAGTCTATCATTGGCGATTCAAAGACTTCGAGACGCCGGGTCGACCGTTATTGTTATGGCTCATCGGCCGAGCGCTATCAAATCAGTCAATAAAATTCTGATGCTGCAAGGTGGTATGCAGAAAGACTTTGGCGAGAAGAAGGATGTTCTCGCTCGCGTGACGGCCGCCAGAGGGCAGGGCGTTGGAAAGACAAATGACGCGCTTGAAAAGGCGCCTGGCAAATCTTCAGTTGCAGGGGTTTCGTGATGTTCTCTGCGAAAAAACAAGAAAATGACCCTTCTTTGTTCAACGATATTCCTGAATTGAAAACAGCCTCTAAAGGGGTCGTATCAGCGGGTCATCTTGCTTTTTTCACCTTATTTGTGGGGCTTGGGGTCTGGCTTTACACAGCTTCTATTCAAGGCGCAGTCATTGCGTCGGGAACTGTATCAGTCTTAGGAAAACCCAAAACTATTCAACATTTAGACGGTGGGATAATTTCCGAAATATATGTAGAAAATGGGACGGTTGTAAATGCGGGAGATGTTTTGGTTCGTCTTGATGATACGATGTTGAGGGCCAATTTGGATATATATAAGAATAGATTCCGAGAGGCAGTGGCGCTCCGGGATCGTCTGTCTGCAGAACAATTAAATTTATCAGAAGTGTCTTGGGACGAGGAGATATTCAAAAAGAATGGATTGGACTCAAGTGCAGAGGTGAAAGAGGGGCAGAACCGAATTTTTAAGGCGAAGCAGGCGACGCGGACAGGGCAAGTCTCGCAACTGCGAGAGAGGGTGCGGCAATTAGAGAACCAAATCGAAGGCCTTGAAGCGCTCTCCGGCTCAAAAATTTCTCAAATTGATATATTGAGCCGTGAATTATCGGCCATTAGCTCTCTTGCCAAAGATGGCTATGCGCCGGATAGCCAAGTTCTCACCCTGCAGAGACAGATTGAGGAACTTCGTGGTCAACAATTTGAACATATGGCTGAAATCTCTCGTGTGCGAAATACAATTTCCGAAGTTCGTGTTCAGATAGCTCAGGTCAATCGTGAGTTCGAAGAAGCAACGATAACAGAATTACGAGACGCTGAGCTATCAGTGAAAGACCTGGAGCAGCAGTTTGTTGCAACGCAAGACCAACTCCGCCGTATAGATATCCAAGCCCCGATATCGGGCGTGGTGCACGAGCAAAATGTCTTTACAATCGGAGGGGTCATCGCGCCCGGAGCCGTTATAATGCAGGTGATTCCAATCGATAAAGGCATGGAATTCGAGGTTAATATTGAACCCCAAAACATTGACCAGATTTATATTGGTCAAGACGTGAGCGTGATGTTTTCCGCGTTTAATGCGCGGACAACGCCCCAGCTAAATGGAACCGTGAAGTCTGTATCTCTGAATACTTCGGTAAATGAAGATGTCGGCCTCGCTTTTTATCCGGTCCGAGTCGCTATATCGAATGATGAGTTGGAAAGATTGGGGAATCAGCCTTTAATCTCCGGCATGCCTATAGAGGCGTTTTTCACAACCAAAAGCCGGTCGCCGCTGAACTATCTTACGAAGCCCTTAACAGATAACATAAAGAGAGCCGGGCGCGAGGAATAGGGAATTACAAGAGCTTCTATTTCGCTTTATAGTTCAAAATATTTAAATAGATATCTGCAGCGGTAAATCTATCCCGGTTTGGAAAATCATCTTTGTCCAAGAGTAATATGACACCATCCATGCCTTTGTTTCTTATGCTACGCCGACTGGAAAATATATTCTGCTCATTCCGGTTGGCCTTGAAATCTTCATAGTTACCAATCCAACTGCGTGAGGATAGGTTGAAGTTAGAGCCCAAGGAAGCCCAAGGCATACGGTCACTGAAAAAATCAATCTGTTTAATGACGAAGCCGTCTTTTCCTTTTCTCAGTGTTTCGGCTGCGGCGCGTATGAAGAAGTTTTGCTCAGAAATGTTTTTTCCGGCTAAGAGTGTGCCTTCCGCACGAATTTGAATGCGATTGTCAGAAACCTCCATCGCATCTGTATGGTAGACGACTTCTCTCCATTGTTTATTGAACTCTTCTTTTCGCTCCGGGTGCGTGATCATCATTTGGGTCGAACCAATTTCGTCGGTGAAAGCCTTCACGGGCTTATCAGCTCTTTTAACTCGAAATTTGTTGATTTGACCGAAAGGTCTCGCCGCTCCGGTCTTTGCTGTCGTACATCCTCCCAAAACGCCTGCGCTTAGGGAGCCTGCGATTAGTGAGAGGGTCAGGTTTCGTCGAGATATCGGTTCCATTGTCTTATTTTCCTTAGTCAAATCTATGGACGTCAAATTGGCCGATATAGAGTTTCATCAGCAAACGTGTGGTGTAGAGATCGTATTGGGCCCGAGAGTAAGTTAACTCGGCGGCGAGCTTATTTTGTATGGTTTCAAGCACATCTTGCGTGGAGGCCAAGCCGACGGCTTCACTTCGCGTGATGCCTTCAAGCGCTTCTATATTTGCGGCCACATTCGCCTCTTGAGCCGCCAAGACAATCTCTCCACTTTTCAGCCGTGACCACAGTTGATGGATAATTAGGTCGTTTTGCCTGATGACATTCAACGTGTTGAACTTGGCAGCATTGCGTTCGGCCAGAGCTTGCCTGGTTCTTGAGCGCCCGGCACCGCCCGAATAAAGGGGCGCCGTAAAATTCACCCCGATGCGTAAGGAGTCATCAGTATCAATGGTCGGGCTGCTATCTTGAAGTGTTTGCGCTTGCGCCGAAAGCGAAACGGTCGGCAAATACTTCCGTTTTTCATTGTGAACTTTGATAAGAGCCGATTGCTCGGTTAAACGCGTAGCTTGAATTGACGGGTTTAGGGTTCTGGCTCTTTCGATAAGTGTGTCTTTCGGAAGAGAGATTTTAACCGTGGCGGCCAGAGGTAGCTCGGGTGTTTGAACGAGATACCCCGTTTTCGACAATAGCTGATCCCTTGCGAGATTGAGCTCTGCGATAGCTGTGGCCCTCTGCGCGCGTGCGGAGGCAAGACGCGACACTGTTTGCGCGAGTTCCGTTTTGGTACTGTCGCCAACGCCTCGTCTGGCGAGTACAGATTTTTCTAAACTTTCTAGTGTCGTGACGCTTTTTTCCAATATGTCAGCGTCCGCCATAACCGACATCAGCTGTAGATAATCTTCGATAATTTCTGCTGCAATGCCGATCGCTGCCTCATCATAACGGGCTTGTGAAAGTCGCAGATCAATCGCGGCAGTTTCTTCTAAGAGCTTGTTGCGCCCGCCGTCGAAAATCGTTTGTTCAACCCGTAATGCTAAATCGCGGGGTTCGCTATTCTGGTTAAACGGGGCTCCGGTCCGCAAGACCGCGTCTCGGTCTGCAATAGCAATGCCCCCGTTTAATGTGACTTGCGGGCGGGAGGCGGCTCTAGCTTGGACGATCGATTCACGCACCCCGGCATGGCCCGCTTTGAGGCTCTTTAATTGCGGGTGATGCGAATATGCATTCAAAATGATGTCGGGGAGTTTTGAGCTGTTATGATAAGTCTGTGCGGTAACCGTCGATACCATAGATGTTGAAAAGACAGCCCCGAGTATCACATCCCGAAAAATTTTATACGGTTTTAAGGTCATAGAAATTTTACTAGATTTATCGCGTATGATGTAATCTAGCCGCCCCGCTAATTAACATGCCTCCCGCATTTTTACGCACAGAAG
>CALFWV010000208.1 GCA_937927825.1 uncultured Caulobacterales bacterium
TGAGGAGGCGGGCATCCACATCCCCGTGCGCTTCACCTATAAGATTAGCGGATTTAAGGCCGTAATTAAGGCGGATGATATTGAAATTAGGTAGAAAACTCCCTGCCTAAATCTCCCAAGCTGAAAATGGCGTCTTGGACAAGTTGGAGTTAAAATAACGGCTATCATCAGAGACCTCTTTGCCGACCCAATCCGGCAGGGAGAAGGTTTGGGCCTCATGTTCCAGTTCAATTTCCGCGATGACGAGCCCCGCGTTCAAACCCAGAAACTCATCGATTTCCCACGTCAGCTGCCCGGCCTTCAACAGCCAGCGGTTCTTTTCAATCAACGGTCCATCGCAGAGTTTGAGCATCTCTTGTGCATCCACGAGCGGAATGGTGTATTCATATTCTGCGCGTGAAATTCCTTTGGTTTTCCCTTTCACCGTCAACATCGCCTGCTGTCCTGCCACCCTCACCCGAACGGTGTTTTGCACGTCGCGGCTCAGGTAGCCTTGGACAAACAAAGTTGGTGTCCCGACGCGCCAAGCCTCGCTTGTGACGAGGAACTTTCTTTCAATTTCAAGTCCCATAAGGCTCTCCCAAATGCGTGATTGCCTTGCCAGATAAAACATGGCGTTTTGATTCTGACAAATAGCCCGCACCCTCTTACCCAAACTCACGAATCGGCGCACGACTTTCCTGATCATGCCTCGCTATTCCGATCCCATCATCAAGGCCGTTCTAGGCCCGACCAATACGGGTAAGACGCATTATGCCGTTGAACGTATGCTCGCGCATAGTTCCGGCGTTATCGGACTGCCGCTACGCCTGCTCGCGCGGGAGATTTATGACCGGGTCGTTGCGCAAAAAGGCGCAGCGCAAGTGGCGCTGATTACGGGCGAGGAGAAAATTATCCCGCCCAAAGCGCGGTTTTACGTCTGCACAGTCGAAGCCATGCCGATTGAGAAAAAATTCGCTTTTCTCGCTGTAGATGAGGTGCAGTTGATGGCGAACCATGAACGCGGCCATATTTTCACGGACCGTGTTCTTTATGCGCGCGGGATGGAAGAGACGCTGTTCATGGGCGCGGAGACAGCGCGCGACGTGCTGGCGACCCTCGTGCCGCGCATTCGTTTCGACCACCGCGAGCGTTTTTCCGAACTCCATTTTGACGGTCCGAAAAAACTCACCCGCCTGCCCAAACGCTCGGTCATTGTCGCCTTTAGCGCGGCCGAAGTTTACGCGATTGCAGAAGCCATACGCCGGTTTCGCGGCGGCGCAGCCGTCGTCATGGGCGGGCTTTCCCCTCGCACCCGCAATGCGCAGGCTGAAATGTTTCAATCCGGCGAAGTTGACTTCCTCGTCGCGACAGATGCCGTGGGCATGGGGCTCAACCTTGATACTGACCACGTCGCCTTTGCGGGTCTTACGAAATATGACGGGCGACGGCGGCGATACCTCACCCCCATGGAGGCGGCGCAAATTGCCGGGCGGGCCGGACGGTTCCGCAATGACGGGACCTTTGGCACGACGGGTGACTGCCCGCCCATGGATGAAGAGCTTGTCCGGCGAATTGAAGCCCATGACTTTGAACCGCTGCATTATGTCGAATGGCGGAACTCGGATTTGGATTACAGCTCCATTGAAAGCCTGATGGAAAGCCTGCATCGCCCGCGCCCCACCAGCCGTCTGCGCCGCATCAAAGGCGCCGATGACGAAGCCGCGCTGGAACGGTTAAAAGCGATTGATGAGGTACATGATGCGCTGAACACGCGTGCACAGGTCAAAATGTTATGGGATGTCTGCCAAGTTCCTGATTTCCGAAATCTGACCATCGATACCCATGTAAAGCTGCTTCAGGATATCTGGCGGACCCTGATGAAAGGCGGCGGTAAATTATCCGATGACTTCATGGCGACAAAAATTGACCGCTGTGACGAGACCTTTGGCGGAGTCGATGCGCTCTCCTCTCGCCTCGCCTTTATACGGACGTGGACCTATTGCGCGTCAAAGGTAAATTGGATGAAAAATCCGGAACATTGGATAAATCATGCGCGAGAGGTTGAAGACAGGCTATCAGACGCGCTACACGAGGCCTTAACAGCCAGGTTCGTTGATCGACGGACACGTAAGCTGTTGAAAGGCATAGGAGCCGATCTGGACATGAGCGCAACCATTAAAGACACCGGAGAGGTGTATGTCGACGAGGATCTCATCGGGCGGCTCGACGGGTTGAAATTTACTGCCGACACGAGCCAAGGCGGCTTGGAAGCGCAAGCGCTGGCGGCTGCCGCGCAAAAGGCTGTCGGCCCGGAAGTTGATCGGCGCCTGACGTCCATCTGCTCTGGAACGCACCAGATTTTCACATTGTCCGATACGGGCGCAATCATGTGGGGAGGCATGGCCGTTGGACGTATCGCGCCGAGCGGGTCTGTATTTACACCCGACGCAGAAGTGATTGGCGGCGAGTTGGGTCAAGCGGTTTTACGCGAAATGGCGGCCGACCGAATGCGCGAATTCTTACGCGCTGCTGTGCTTGCCCAGTTGGCCCCGCTCAAAACCCTGAAAGACCTTGTCGAGGCGGAAGACACACTGCCCGCCGCAAAAGGGTTCGGTTTTATCTTGCTCGAAAATAACGGCGCGGTGGAACGCAAAGACCACCTTCAAACCGTTCGGGATTTGGATCAGGACGCCAGGCGACAGCTTCGCTCTGTTGGCGTCGTGTTTGGCCATTATAATATTTATCTGCAAGATATGGTGAAGCCCAAACCTGCACGCCTGTTGTCGTTACTGGTGGCTTTCGGAGCCGGCGGAGATAAAAAACCTTGGATACCCTTCGCAGGTGTAACCTCTATCCCGAATGAAGGCGATTTGGCGTCGTCCGGGTTTTCTGAGCAAGCCTTATCCCTGGCGGGATACCGTGCGGTTGGCAGCCGTATCATTCGCTTTGACATTTTGAACCGTTTGTCTTTCATCATCCGCGAGGCCCAAGACCAATTTAAACGCACCAAGACACCGGAAGCCCGTGGGCATAAATTTCAAGTTATGGCCGAAATGCTAGCGCTTTTGGGATCAACCTATGAAGACGTACAGGGCGTGCTCACGGCCTTGGGCTATAAATCTGAAGTCTCGGAGAAATCGCTGACAGTGGCGCCGGCGCCTGACGTCATTACGCCCGCGCCGGAAATAAAAATTGAACCCGCGCCCAAGCCGGGCGCAAAGCCTGAGACGCCGGAGGCCGCGGACCCGGCTCCTCAAGCGGTAGCAGAGACAGTAGCCGCAAAGCCGGAGGTGCCGTCACCCGAGGCCCTAAAAGCTACGCCTGCGACGCCAAAAATTGCGCCGCGCAAGGTTCCGCCAAAGAAAACGCTGACGCTGTATCATCACCGCGTGACAAATGAGGCCGGAGAAACCGTCGAAGCCGAAAATTTAGAATATTGGTACTTCCCGTCCCGCGGTCAAAAAGGTTTCAAGCCCGGTGGACGCGGTAAACCTGCCTTTAAAGGCAAGCGCGCCAAGGGTCCGAAACCGCGCCGTGACACCCCAAAAAGCGCCAAACCCCCGACGCAAAAGCAGGTTGAAAACTCTCCCTTTGCTGCTCTGGCTGCGTTAAAAACTCCAAAAAAGGACTAACTCCCTGCCGCGACTTCGATCTACAGAAAAAGATAAATCCAAACAATCTGCCCCGTCCGATGCCTGTCGTTTGGATGTATGGCTCTATCGTACCCGACTTCAAAAAACACGGACAGGCGCGGCGCGCCTAATCACGTCGGGGAAAGTTCGCCTGACGCGCAATGGGCAGACCGAACGCACCCGAAAGGCGCATACACTCATTCGTCCGGGTGACGGCGTCAGTTTTATGCGCGGGGCGGAATTACTCTCTGTCCTGATGATGTCGCCCGGAACGCGGCGCGGCCCGGCACCGGAAGCGCAATCACTTTATGAAAGACTGGAGTAGCAGACGGTTGACAGTCGCGGCCCCGTCCGTCACATCCGCGCCGCACGCTATTGTCGGCGCGCGGCATAGAGAATTTGGAGCTAAAACCGCATGACTTACATCGTCAAAGACGAATGCATTAAATGCAAGTTCATGGATTGTGTCGAAGTCTGCCCGGTCGACTGTTTCTATGAAGGTGAGAACATGCTCGTCATTCATCCCGATGAATGTATTGATTGCGGGGTTTGTGAACCTGAATGTCCGGTTGACGCCATTGTCCCGGATACGGAAGATGAACCCGATGGCAAATGGTTAGAGATTAACTCTAAATATGCCGAGCTTTGGCCTGTGATAACGGTTAAAAAAGACCCGCCTGCCGACCGCGAGAAATATGAAAGCGAGACAGGTAAATTCGAGAAATATTTCAGCGAAAAACCCGGGACCGGTGACGCATAATCCGGATTTGATTGACCAGTTCACAAGATTCGCTTTTACCTGAAAATTGTGATATGAGCCATTTAAATAAGACCAAGCGCGGAGAGCTTTTAATGAGCTGCCGCGCTTTTGATTTGAGAGATTAAGGGATACATCATGGCTGCCAAGAAACCTGCTGCGAAGAAAAAGTCGAATAAGCGCCTGTTTAAGGCTAATCAGCATATTGTTTATCCG
>CALFWV010000209.1 GCA_937927825.1 uncultured Caulobacterales bacterium
CGAGTTTCGCCATATCCCGTGCTGTGGTTTTCTGCTCGGGATGGGGCAAACCATTTGCCGTTTTAAATGTCGTGCGCTGCATATTCAGACTGCGTGCCTTCGCTGTCATCATCTCGGCAAAACGGGCTTCTGTGCCGCCCAAACGCTCCGCGAGGACGACCGCTGAGTCATTATGGCTGCGAACCGCGACGGATTGGATTAATTCACTCACGCTTATTGTCTGGCCTGCGCGTAATCCCAGTTTTACGGGCGGGGTGCGCGCCGCTTTCCGGGAGACTTTCACGCGTTCGCCTAGCGTTAAGGTTCCCGCATCTAATGCGTCAAAGACTAAGTGAAGCGTCATGACTTTTGTCAGGGATGCGGGATAGCGCGGCGAGTCAATTTGGCGGGCGTGCAAAATGTCCCGAGTATCGGCATCCAGAATAATCGAAGCATAGCGACCTTCGGCCCAAGCGGGTGCGGCCAATGCCAAGCTGAACGCAAAGAGAAGAAGGAACCGAACCATAGAGGCTCGTTTGCCGCTGAAACGGTTAGAATAGGGTTAACGGGATGTTAAATCTGAAATTCATTACAGCTCTGCATCAAGGTCGCGTATTCATATAATCCTGTATAGCTTTGCCGCGAGTTTTGCCTATTTAAGCCCATGTTTGAAATTCGGGGAATCGCGAGAGTTGGCTTGGGGCTTTTGGCTCTCGCTCTCATTTTCTGGCGCGCGGCGCTCACGATAACGTCCCTGAATTCAGGTGATGAGGCGGCGCTTTTAGCCTTCCCGCTGACGGTGATTTTCCCGGCACTCCTCGTCGCAATTTTATTGTCTATGCCGCCGACGAAAACCCGAGAAGGGCTATTAATGCGGGTTGGAACCGTGCTGCATTTATTACTTATTCTCAGCCTGCCAAATTTTGCATTATATTTGGCGCTCGGTTTCCCCTTTGTTTTTCTCACTGTGGAAATTTTCGAAACGCGGCTTCCCGCACGGCTGACCGCGCCGCTGTCGCGCTTGGTTCTCAAATGATCGATTTTGATATTCCGATCGGATGGATCTGGCTGCTTCGCTGGGTATTGTTCTTAGGACCGCTTTTGGCGACCATAGTTTTAGGGTGGCTGAACCGCGCGAACCGTGCCGCCTTGGTCGGCAGTTTCTTCGCATTTCTTTATGGCGTCGGGACGATTTTCATGACCCATCAAATCGCCATTTATTTCGGCGCGTGGTCTTATGGCGGGGAGACATTGATGTTAATGGGGTTTCCCGTCGACATCTGGCTTGGCGGCGCGCTTTTATTTGGGCCTGTGCTCTATTTGATGTTCCCCAAAACCGCGCCAATCTATTTGACCTTGCCCATTATTATCGGCTTGCACGGGTTGGTTTTCTCCTCTCTGGAACCGTTGGTTTTTGCAGGTAAGGGCTGGTTCCCAGGCGTGATTTTTGTTTTCGCCATTGCCCATATCCCTGCCCTCTATCTTGCGCGGTGGACTCGCGAAGACAGGCTCCTGCCGCTCCGCGCCGCGCTTTTGGCATTTGGGTTTGGGTTTCTGGCCTTTGTCGTTTTACCATCGGTGGTGATGACCGCTATGGGCGGGTCGTGGAATTTGTCTGATATTCCGATTTGGAAATTGGCGGCCGGTTTACCTGTTCTGGGTGTGTGTTTCCTCTTGGGTGTAACAGCCGTTCAAATGTTTGTGGTTCACGGGGATGGCACGCCCATTCCTTTGGATAATACCAAACGCCTCGTCCGCACGGGAATTTACGCCTATTTGGTCAACCCTATGCAGCTTTGCAGTGCGGCAGCTTGGATTGTGATTGGGTTTATCATCGGAAATATTTGGGTGGCGTCTGCGGCCCTTATGGCCTGGGTCTTTGTTGTCGGTATGGTGCGGTGGCATCATCGACATGATTTATTGGTTCGCTTCCCGGACGGGTGGCCGACCTACCGGGCAAATGTCTCAGAATGGCGGCCCCGTTGGCGGCCTTGGATCGCCGCGCCGGCACGGTTGACCTATGACCCCGGTCGGACAAACCATCAAAAGCTCGTGACGTTTCTGACATCACAAGATGCAAGGGGATTGGATTTTATCGCTGAGGACAATGCGAAGCTTTCATACCGGGAGCCGGACGAACATCAGAGTTTCACGGGTCTGTCGGCGGCGGCGAAAGCCTTCAACCATATTAATTTCTTCTGGTGTTTGGTCGGGGCAGGCCTTTTAATGCTAACCTTGCCGCTGGGATATATGCGGCATATAAAGACGCATCTGCGAGAGGGCGGTCATGTCGAAACCACCCGTTAAACGTGCCAAACGCCAGCCCGGGAAATGGCTCTTGGGGCTCGACCATTTATATAAAATCAAGACAGACCAACTCGGTTTTTACAAGGCCTTGGAAGCCGAATTTGGCGATGCCGTGTGTTTACAGCTGGGGCCCTATAGAAACTGGTTGTTTTTCCATCCCGACCCGATTGAAGATCTGCTGACGCGGCAGTCCAATGATTTTATCAGGTTTCAAAAGCTTACGGATGTCGTGCGGCAATGGAATGGCGATAGTCTGTTGCTGGCCGAGGGCGAGGCTTGGCGTGTGCGCCGCCGGAAGGTGCTTCCCGCGTTTCAAACGAAACGACTGCCCCGATATGGGGCGGCGGCGGTCGCCCACGCGGAAGCCTTTTGTGCCTCTCTAAGCGCACAGGCCAACGGCGGCGCAGAGGTCCGAATAGATACAGACGCGGCGATGGCGCAACTGACCTTGGACATCGCTACGGCCACCTTGTTTGGAAAGGAGCCCGTTTCAAATGGCGCGGAGGTTGAACGCGCCATCCAAGTCTTATCCGATACCGCCTTTCGCGAAAGTACCTCGCCCTTTACCTTGCCGGATTGGCTGCCGCTAAAAGCGAAAAAAGATAAACTCTGGGCGATGGGGGTGATGGATACACTCGTCACGGGCCTCGTGAATAACAGGCTCGCCGATATCGCCGAAGGCGGCACAGCGGATCGCGGCGATTTGTTGTCTATGTTGGTCGAACATCATGAGGGCGATGCGGTGGCGATTCGAAATGATTCTATGTCGCTTCTGATTGCGGGACATGAAACCTCGGGCGCTTTGCAGAGCTGGATTTTCGCGCTGCTCGCGCAACATCCGGAAGAGCTCGACCAACTTGAGCATGAAATTGAATCCCTATTGGGTGGGCGTTCCGCCGTCTTTGAGGATATCGCGCAGCTCAAACGCACCCGCGCCGTGATAGAAGAGGCGCTTCGCCTATATCCGCCCGCCTATGCTTTGTTTACGCGCAGGGCTGAAGCGAATGTGTCGCTGGCCGGCGTGACCATTCGGAAAGGCGATATGGTTCAGATTGTTCCCTATACGCTGCATCGGTCAGATCGATGGTTTGAAAATGCGCAGCAGTTTAAACCGGCGCGATTTTTGGACGCCCCCACATGGCCCAAATATGCCTATCTGCCTTTTGGCGCAGGGCCGAGGGTTTGCATTGGCCAGAATTTCGGCTTGATGGAGGCCTGCCTGGTGACTGCGACAATCTTACAGCAGTGGCGTCCGAAACACATACACGGCCCGCTTCACCCCGAAGCAAAGTTCTCGCTGCGCCCCAAGGGCGGTTTGCCGATGACATGGGAAAAGCGGGTGCGAGCGGTTTAAAGGCGCGTCAACCCAACTTGCGCCCATATTTCGCAGCTCTATGTCTTGGCGCGGCGGGGTTTGCGTTTATATAGGCGGCTATGCACATCAAATCGACTGACATCACGGGCGGCCCTGACAAAGATAAGGGTACGGAAGACGGCGAGGAACGGGGCGTTGCGACCAAGGTTCGTCCCAAGACGAAAAAGCCGTCAATGTGGCGTGTGCTTCTCATGAATGATGACTACACGCCGATGGAATTCGTCGTGTCCATCCTGATGGGGATTTTCAACAAAACGTCCGAAGAAGCCACCCAAATCATGCTCAATGTTCACCAATCCGGCGTCGGAACCTGCGGCGTCTACACCTTCGAAGTCGCGGAAACCAAAGTCGCGCAAGTTATGGACAGCGCCAAACGTGCCCAGCATCCGCTCCAATGCACGCTGGAGAAAGCTTAGACCTAATAATCCGGCACAATTGGCTGGTCGATTGAGTGTAACGTATTCGGGATAATCTCATATGTGTAGGGCATAGAGAAGGCGAGGTCGATATCGCCCTTGCGGTCCCAATAGACCTGACGGTCCAGCCCCTTAATAATGGCAACATATTCCGGACCGAGGGCCTCCGTAATCTCATTAATCTCGCCAACGATTTTGGCAACAACCTCATCTCGGTACTGATAGGGGTCAACGACAGAGACGGAGGTTTCGCCATTTGTGCTGATGGAAATGCGGCCCTTCTCTTCGATTTCGTCCACAAAACGTGACAGTTTTCCGGCGAGGGCGGCGCTATTTTCGACTTTGTCCGGGATAGCTGTTTTGACCCGCATCCGCGCGACGGAGGTGTCGGGACGTCCGCCAAAACTCACGCCTTGGATATAATTAGATTGGGTGAGGCGGCGAACGGTTGTGCCCGACTCGATAATGGATAGCTCAATTGTATCATCGGCTTCGGCGG
The DNA here is from genome assembly GCA_937927825.1 of uncultured Caulobacterales bacterium. Classification (GTDB taxonomy): domain Bacteria; phylum Pseudomonadota; class Alphaproteobacteria; order Caulobacterales; family Maricaulaceae; genus Litorimonas. Next base: position 4,577 of record CALFWV010000209.1, read on the forward strand.
CTTTGAGGAATGCCTCTATCGTGTTTGAAATTTCGCCGAGCCGTTCAGTTCTGTCGCGCGCATCCGATTCAATCGTGACGCCCAGCAGCAAAAAATCCCCGCGTTTGACCACTGTTACGCCCGGTGCGCCGCCTTGTTCTTCAAAACTACTGGCGCGGGAGAGGCGCGTGCCCGTAACAATGATTTCGTCATCCTGCGCATAGACCGGGTCAGGCATCAGCAAGGCGAAACTTAATCCGATGGCGAAAAGCGTGAAAACTGAACGGCGCATGACAAATCTCCCAATAACGAGTTGTCAACATGACAGCTTTACGCTGTGCGTCTAGTCTGTTCTCGTGAACGGCGAATCTCCCGCAGGCGAATATCACGGGGGTGTGACAGTTCGCGACTTGATTAACGGGAGGGTGTCCCCACATCCTTTAATCGAAAGGAAGATTTAATATGGCATCTTTTTCCCCCGTTTTGGAAGAAACCATCCACCGCGCCCTGACGCTGGCAAGTGATCGTAAACACGAGCTCGCCACGCTGGAGCATTTGCTGCTTGCGCTCTTGGATGACAAAGACGCCGCCGCCGTGATTTCGGCGTGCGATGTCGATATTGAACCGTTGCGCGCCGATGTGCAACGCTATTTGGACGAAGACCTTGCGTCGCTCGTTGTCGAAGAATTTGAAGAAGCCCGCCCAACGGCAGGCTTTCACCGCGTGATTCAGCGCGCCGTTATTCATGTGCAGTCATCCGGCCGCGAAGAAGTGACGGGCGCAAATGCGCTGGTTGCCCTCTTTGCCGAACGCGAATCCCATGCGGTTTATTTCCTGCAGGAACGCGATATGACGCGTTATGACGCCGTCAATTACATCAGCCACGGCATCAGCAAATCCGGTGACGGCACAGCGCCGAAATCCCCAATGGGCGCAGATATGCCCGAAGGCGAAGACGCAAAGAAAAAAGACCCGCTCGAAGAATATACGGTCAATCTGAACGCCAAAGCCCAAGAGGGCGACATTGATCCGCTCATTGGACGCGATGAAGAGGTTGAACGCTGCATCATGGTGCTCTCGCGCCGCCGCAAGAATAACCCGCTTCTTGTGGGCGATCCGGGCGTGGGTAAAACCGCGATTGCCGAAGGTATCGCGCGCCGTATCGTCAATGGAAAAGTGCCGGATGTGCTCGCCGATGCGATCATCTATTCGCTCGATATGGGCGCATTGCTGGCGGGCACGCGCTATCGCGGCGATTTTGAAGAGCGCCTGAAAGCGGTTGTCACCCAGCTGCAAGAGACGCCGGGTGCGGTTCTGTTTATCGACGAAATCCACACCATCATTGGTGCGGGCGCGACGTCAGGCGGCGCTATGGATGCGTCCAACTTGCTCAAGCCTGCTCTTCAAAGCGGAAAACTCCGCTGCATGGGCTCGACGACCTATAAGGAATATCGTCAGCATTTTGAGAAAGACCGCGCGCTCAGCCGTCGTTTCCTGAAAATCGATGTGTCCGAGCCAACAGCCGAAGACGCCGTAAAAATCCTCCAAGGTCTCAAGACCTATTTCGAGGAATTTCACGATGTGACCTATTCTGCCGCCGCCATTCAAGGCGCGGTAGATTTGTCCGTGCGTCATATCACCGACCGCAAATTACCGGACAAGGCGATTGATATTATCGACGAAGCCGGTGCGCGCACGAAATTAGTGACGGAAGATAAGCGTAAGAAAAAAATCGGTATCAAAGAGATTGAAAGCGTGATTGCAAAAGTCGCGCGCATCCCGCCGAAGAGTATTTCGCGCGATGATGAGAAAGCGCTGAAATCGCTGCCGATGGACCTCAAACGTATGGTGTTTGGACAAGACGACGCGATTGAACAGGTCGCCTCTGCCGTCAAACTCGCCCGTGCGGGTCTGCGGGAGCCAAACAAGCCGATTGGCTCTTACCTCTTCGCGGGTCCAACAGGCGTCGGGAAAACCGAAGTCGCGAAACAGCTCGCTATGACCCAAGGTCTGGAGCTGCTGCGCTTTGACATGTCCGAATATATGGAACGCCATACGGTCTCGCGCCTCATCGGTGCGCCTCCCGGCTATGTCGGCTATGATCAGGGCGGATTGCTCACGGATGCTGTGAACCAGAATCCACATTCCATCCTGCTGCTCGACGAGATCGAGAAAGCCCATCCGGACATCTATAATATCCTTCTTCAAGTCATGGATAATGGCTTCCTGACGGATGCCAATGGCCGCAAAGTCGACTTCCGCAATGTCATCATCATTATGACGACCAATGCGGGCGCGGCGGATGCAGCCAAGGCTGAAATCGGATTTGGCCGCGGCCTGAAAGATGACGAGCAGAACAGCGCCATCCAGCGCCGTTTCACGCCGGAATTCAGAAACCGCCTCGACGCGATTGTCAGCTTTGCGCCGCTCACGCCGGAAGACATCGCCAAAGTTGTCGACAAATTCGTGATCCAATTGGAAGCCCAGCTCTCCGAACGAAAAATCGAATTTGAACTGTCCAAAGGCGCGAACCTCTGGCTGGCGAATAAAGGCTATGACAAACGCTATGGCGCGCGCCCGCTCGGCCGAGCCATCCAAGAATATATCAAAAAGCCGCTCGCGGATGAGATATTATTCGGAAAGCTAAAAACGGGCGGCCTCGTTAAAGTCGGCGTGGACAGAAAGAAGGAAAACCTAACCTTCAAAATCGTCCCGCCAGCGAAAGGCAAAGCCGCAGGAAAAGGGTCGGAAGCGCCTAAGCCGAAGGAAGACGCGTAACGTCCGCATTTGACGCGGGGCGTCAAATGCAGTGAAGCGCTTATATTGATCCTTCCAGACTTATTCAGGGGATCAATTAGGGTAACGCCTCGGTT
>CALFWV010000210.1 GCA_937927825.1 uncultured Caulobacterales bacterium
GGCGCGGGCAGTGCGGTCGCCAATGTCGGGCCCGGATTGGGCGAAATCATTGGTCCGTCAGGCACATATCAAGACCTGCCCGGGAGCGCGAAATGGGTGCTGCTGACAGCCATGATTATCGGCCGGTTGGAAATTGTGACGGCATTGGTGCTGCTCACCCCCGCCTTTTGGCGGAGTTAAATTTCCGTGAGCGGGAAGTTATAATCCGTGGCGCAGAACTCGCAATTCGCCGAGATTACGCCGCCCTCGGCCATGTCTTCCAAGGCCGTCTGGTCAAAACTCTTCAACGTATCGAGCAATCTGTCGCGGGAACAGCGACAGTCGGCATTCACGCTGTGGGTTTCCACAACGCGCACGCCATATTCGTTGAAGAGACGATAGAGCAAGGTGTTGGTTGAAACCTCAGGGTCAATTAACTCTGCATCGGTGAGAGTCGCAAAAAGCTGCTGCGCGGTTTCCCACGGCGGCGTGGCGTCTGCGCGGGCTTCGTCATCTGCAATTTTTTGAATCATAATGCCCCCGCCGGACCAATGTGTGCCGCTTGCGTCAACAGATTGGCCACACGCCAAATGAATGCGGGTCGGAATTTGCTCTGATTGATTAAAATAATGTTCAGCACAGCTCGACAAGCTTTCGCCTTCAATGGCTGCGATGCCTTGATACTGGTCCATATCAGGGCCTTGGTCGATGGTCATAGAAAATGTACCGCCGCCGAGAAGAACATCCGCGCCGGGGTTTTTGGAATCCAGTTCAATTTCCTTGAGTTTTTCATCGTCCCAGCGCGCATAGCCACGAATATGTCCTGCCGTCGTACAATCCGCCATCAGGAGGCTGACTGCGCCTTCATTCGTACCGTGACATTGAACAACCAGACGCCCGTCAAATTTTAAAGATTGCGCGACAATCGCGCCTGTCATCATGGCTTCACCCAATAACCGAGCAATGGAATCCGGGTAACGGGCTGACCCGCCCGGGTTCAATGCCTTGTCTAGCGCCGCCCCCAGTTTCACGGCGCGCCCTCTTACGAGTTGGCCATCCAGTTGAAACACGGTGACGAGGTCGGTTGGGTTTTGCGTTGTATCGGTCATGGGCGCTCATGTGGGGGAGGGCCTCGCCTTATGCAAGCTCTACGAATGTGCCTTTTCTCAGCCTATACATCGCGCAATAAAAAACCCGCCCCGGACATCTCGTTTAACCGAAATACACAGAGCGGGCCTTCTTTCAAAGAGTTTCGCTAGGCGAGACTATTTTTTTGCGAGCAGGTCGCGAATTTCAGCAAGCAAAACTTCGTTTGCCGGGACTTCTGCCGGTGCTTCTTCTTCGGCCTTTTTCGCTTTGTTCATGCCCTTGATCATCAAAAACAGAACAAATGCCAAGATAGCAAATGCGATGACAGCGTTGATAAATGAACCATAGCTGATAGCTGCGCCTGTGCCTTCGATGGCGGCGCCCGTTGCGTCAAGTTCAGCCGGGGTCAAAACAATTTTCATGGCGCTAAAGTCCATACCGCCTGTGTAATGACCGACGACGGGCATAATCACGTCACCGATGAGTGACATAATGACGGTACCAAATGCGCCGCCCATGATGATGCCGACTGCCATGTCGAGCATATTGCCCTTCATCGCAAATTCTTTAAATTATGAAATCATTCCCATGATATCTATTCCTTATTAAAAATGCGCCGATCCCCCGCCGGCGCGCGGCATCACGTCGCATATTGGGTGGGTGCACGTCAATATCGTTAATTATGTGTTGTTCAGTGAACATATTGGTTAGTATGGGCTCAATTCACGATTTTAAGGGAGCCAAAATGCAATATCTTCATACGATGCTGCGGGTCAGTGATTTGGACTCTGCGCTGCGCTTCTACTGTGACGGATTGGGGCTCGTCGAAACCCGGCGGTATGAGTCCCAAAAGGGCCGCTTTACGCTCGTGTTCCTTGCTGCCCCTCAAGACGTGGAGCGTGCAAAAGAGGACAAAGCTCCGCTTGTCGAGCTGACTTATAATTGGCCGGATGCGGACGGAAAGACAGAACAGCTAACAGGTGGCCGCAATTTTGGTCATTTGGCGTATCGTGTTGACGATATTTATGCGCTGTGTGCCCATCTGCAAAGCCATGGCATTACGATTTTGCGGCCGCCTCGCGACGGGCATATGGCTTTCGTGCGAAGTCCCGACGGGGCGTCAGTGGAGCTTTTGCAAGCCGGCGATAACTTACCCGCGCAAGAGCCATGGGCATCTATGGAAAATACGGGCGAGTGGTAGCGGCGCTGTTTGAAGAGGCGGCAGGAAGTATAGAGACCTAGCTTTTTGACGCGTCATCGACGCGCTGTCTCAATTCTTTCCCCGTTCGGAAAAAGGGGACATGTTTGCCGGGCACATGAACCGTTTCGCCCGTTCGTGGATTGCGGCCCACGCGCGGGTCACGTTTGCGCACAGAAAATGCGCCAAAACCTCGCAGCTCGACGCGCGCGCCCGCTTCCAATGTCTGGGTAATGGTTTCCAACACGACAGCGACCAACCGTTCCATATCGCGGCGGGTCAGGTGTGGGTTTTCAGCTTGTAGTGTATCGATAAGTTCTGATCTAAGCATAGGGCCTTAAATCAGCTTGGCCCTTGGCCCGTCAATCGAAAACCGTAATTTCAGTATAAAAAAAGCCCCTGAAACAGGGGCTTTTATGGTTAATGAGCAATCAAAAGGCGCTCGCGGGCGTCTCAAATTGGAACGTTTAGTTGTCGCCCTTAAGCGCCGCGCCAAGAATGTCGCCGAGTGACGCACCGGAGTCGGCAGACCCGTATTGTTGTACGGCTTCTTTCTCTTCCGCAATTTCCAGTGCCTTGATAGACAGCTGATAATCATTGCGTGCGCGGTTGGCGCGGGTGATCATGGCGTCGACCTTGTCACCGACGGCGAAACGTTCCGGACGTTGCTCAGAGCGTTCACGGGACAAGTCCCCTTTACGGATGAAGGCTTTGACGTCGTTCTCTTCGCCAAATGTGACGTCCAAACCGGCTGGCTGTACGTTGACGACTGTACAGGTGACAGTTGCGCCGCGGTTTGCACCGGTTGCGCCGGCAGGGGCCGTGTCCTTGACCAATTGTTTGATGCCGAGCGAGATACGCTCTTTCTCAATATCAACTTCGAGGATTTTCGCCTCAACCGTATCGCCTTTGTTGTAGTCTTTGAGCGCTTCTTCGCCGGACTTGTCCCAAGACAGGTCTGACAAATGGGCCATGCCGTCGATTTCGCCGTCGAGACCGATAAATAGGCCGAACTCTGTGATGGAGCGGACTTCGCCAGTGACAGTGGAGCCGAGCGGGAAACGCTCTGAGAAATCGTCCCAAGGGTTTGACTGAACCTGCTTGATACCAAGGGAGATGCGGCGCTTCTCTTGATCGACGTCGAGAACTTCGACTTCAATCTGCTGAGATGTAGAGACGATCTTGCCCGGGTGGATGTTTTTCTTTGTCCAAGACATCTCGGAGACGTGAACCAAACCTTCGACGCCTTCTTCCAACTCGATGAATGCACCGTAATCGGCGATGTTCGTGACTGTACCCGTGTGACGTGTGCCCGGTGTGTATTTCGCGGCCGCTGCATTCCACGGATCTTCCTGAAGCTGCTTCATGCCAAGGCTGATGCGCTGTGTTTCAGGATTAATACGGATGATTTTCACCTGAACCGTGTCGCCCACATTGAGGACTTGGCTTGGGTGAGAGACGCGGCGCCAGGACATATCTGTGACATGCAAGAGACCATCAATACCGCCGAGGTCAACGAATGCACCGTAATCGGTGATGTTCTTGACAACGCCGTCGCGGGTTTCGCCTTCTTGCAGCTCTGAAACGAGCTCGGCACGCTGTTCTGCGCGGGATTCCTCAAGGATGGCGCGGCGTGAAACAACGATGTTGCCACGGGCGCGGTCCATTTTCAAAATCATGAAAGGCTGCGTTTGACCCATCAGCGGGCCAATGTCGCGAACGGGACGGATGTCAACTTGTGAACCCGGAAGGAAGGCGTTGATTCCGCCGAGGTCGACAGTAAAGCCGCCTTTGACGCGGCCAACGATTTCGCCGTTAACGGGCTCTTCTTTTTCGAAGAATTTGTGCATCTTGACCCAAGCTTCTTCGCGGCGCGCTTTATCGCGGGAGAGAACGGCTTGGCCGAGGGCGTTTTCGATACGCTCAAGATAGATATCAACTGTGTCGCCAACTTTTGGCATTGTGTCTTCACCAGGGGTGAAAAATTCGCGCGCATCAATGCGGCCTTCGGTTTTCAGACCAACGTCAACAATGACGATGTCTTTTTCAATGCCGGTGACAAGGCCGGAAACGACTTTGCCTTATTGCATTGGGGACGCCTCAATGGCGGCTTCGAACATGGATGCAAAATCATCCGTGGTTGGGGTCATAGATTCGGACATGTAAAGGAGGTGCTCCAGCAATAAGGTCCTGCCAATCGCGAGCCCCCTCATTGGGGCGTTAAAAGCGATGGACTAGCCCGGCCAATCCGGGCGTCAGAGAGATGAGCTGCCGGACGGTGGAGTGCCAATCCGCAAAGCTCGCGCGGCCTATAGGGGAGGGGCATTATATATGCAAGCGCATATGCAGGCCCAGAAGCCAGATGTGAGAGACGCGCAAACGTCCATGCTCACTGCCCATCGAGGAGCAACGCAGCTTGGGTTGGCGGGCGGCAACCCGCAAAGATAAAGCAGGACTTGCCCGCAGGAATGGTCTTCACGATGGAAATACCAAAGGAAGAAAAAAGCTATGTTTTACGCGAAGACCGTAAATCGGGTTGTAAATCCAATTCACATTTCCTGCGGCAATGGTTTTTGAAGAAACGGCCAGTCATAAACCCCACAAGTCAGGCCACTTGGACCAGGTGGTCGGCTCTCGTTCCTAAAGTCCCGGCACAGGCTTTGGTGTCTAGTGCATTTCGCGAATGCGATTTGCACAACAAAGCTGCTCAGACCCACCGTCT
>CALFWV010000211.1 GCA_937927825.1 uncultured Caulobacterales bacterium
GCGTCGGGGTGCGTTCATTATAGGATTGGATGGACACCGCGACTTTATTCGCCATAGCGCCGGCTTCGGTCCGGGCCTCCCAAAGCGGTTTACCCATATCGCGGGAAATGGCGAGGGCGATGCTGTCCGCTTTTTCTCGCACGGCGTCGGCATATTTTTGCGCGATGTCCGCGCGGTGATCAAAGCTAGTTAGTGACCAATTAGCGAAGGCTGTGCGGGCGGCGGCGACTGTGGCGTGAACCTCGGCGGCAGAGGCGGCGGCACCTTCCCAAACGATATCTCCGCTCGCGGGGCAGATGGATTGAAAGTTACTCATGGCATCAGGGCCTTTATGGCTTTGGCGTCAATGCGGCCATCGGCTATCCGGTGCAGAATGAGCGTGGCGAGACCTGCGCGTTCGGACAGGCTATCCGCCATCATAAATTCTTCCGCCGAATGAATACGCCCACCGCGCACGCCGAGTGTGTCGATATTGGGCGTGCCCGCGGCGAAGACATTATTGCCTTCGCAGACCCCGCCCGTGTCTTTGAAATTGATTTCAATGCCGAGCGCTTTCGCGGTTTCCGCTACATCGCCAAAGAGTTTGTCCTGGGCCGCATTGCGCGGCTTGGGCGGGCGGTAAAATCCGCCGTGGGTGTGGGCGGTGATGCCGTCGCGTTTGAGAACGTCGGCTAAGATGCGGTCCACCTCACCCTGCGCCCAGTCTGCGCTCGGCGCGTCCGGCGCGCGCGCGCCGAGCCGCACGACGCAAAGCGCGGGCACAACATTGACCGCGTCGCCGCCGTCAATCGAGCCGATGTTAAATGTGGTGCCCTCGCGGACATCGGTCAGGGCTTCGATTTTTAGCGCGAATTCAGATGCGGCCATCAGAGCGCTGCGCCCCTTTTCCGGTTCGCGGCCTGCATGGGCGCTGCGGCCTTGGAAAATCACGTCCCACACGGCGGAGCCTTTGCGCGCGCCGGAGAAGCTGCCGTCTTCCATACAGGGCTCGAAGGTCAGGCCGATATGAGCTTTGCGCGCGGCGTCCATGATGACGTCATTTGAGGCGTGATTGCCCGTTTCCTCATCCGGGGAGAGAATAACGCGGTAGCCAATTTGATCTTTGAGCGGGCCGGCCTCCACCGCCTTGAGCGCCTCCAGCATCACGCAAATCCCGCCCTTCATATCGCAGAGGCCGGGACCGTTAAATTTCCCGCCGCCGAGATCGGTAACATCCATAAAGGTGCCGTCGGGAAAGACAGTATCATAATGACCGGTCATCACGATTTGGTTTGGCGCATCGGGGCGCGCCGTTGCCCGCAAAACGGGTCCGGATTGAAAGCCTTGCATCACGCCTTTGCCGTCAACTTTTTCAATCGGCTTGGTTTTAATTAATTCCACGGTGGCTTCGGTCTCGCCAAAGGCTTCGGCCAGCATAGGCGCGAATTTGTTCAAACCCTCCGCATTCCAACTGCCCGTATTTATTTTTGACCAACCAATGGTGCGCGCCAGCATCGCGTCTTGGCGTTTCGCCAAAGCGTCGAGCGCGGTTTGGTCCAGGTCACTTAATTCCCCGAGAGGGAGGTCATCGGCTCTCATGCGGAGCTCCTTTGGAAATCATAGAGATTGGGCAAGTCTAGAATTTGGGTGAGTGCGTCCAGCGCATCGCGGCTGTCTTGAAGGAACTTCGGATCGCCCAAATCCTCAATCGCAAGGCGGTCGCGGTAATGGGATTTAACCCATCGCTCCAGCGTGTCGATTTTAGCATGACTCATCACGACGCCGCCATGCACAGCGGCTTGCTGCGCGGCATCCATCACCACGCGCAAACGCAAGCAAGCCGGACCGCCGCCATTGGCCATGCTCTGCCGCAGGTCAAGATAATGGGCCTGCGTGATCGGATTGTCGCCTGCGAGGGTTTGGTCGACAAAGGCCTTAGTCGAAGTTGTTTCTTCGACTTGGGTCGGCAGGATGAGCGCCATCGCGCCGCCGGGCAATGTGACGAGTTGCGAATTAAAGAGATAAGACGAAATCACATCTCCGAGGGGCACCTCTTTGGCGGGGGCCATGATGAACTGCGGCGCGAATCCAAATCTTTCGGATTTTAATTTAATCGCGCGTTCCAATTCAGACGGAGCGTCAAATGCATTTTCATGGAAAAACAAAACTGTTTCATTCGATACGCAGACCACATCATTGTGAAAGGCCCCCGCATTAATCGCAGCCGCGCTTTGCGGATGAAAAACAGCATGGGAGGCCGAGAGGCCATGTCGGCGGGCAACGGCTTCGGAGGCTTGCAAGGTTTGCCGACCCGGAAATTTCAAATCCGTTCGCGGGCCGAGCGCATCACGCCCATAGACGAATAATTCGACACCTGCCTGACCATGGGCGTAACAAAGGCGGTTATGATTTGCCGCACCCTCATCCCCCAAAAGCGGCGTGTGGGCGAGCGGCGCATGCACCGCGAAATGATTTGCATCCCCAAATATCATGGAGAGTGTCCGGTGCGTTTGCGCGTCTTCAAGCGCACGGTGCGGCATCGCTGTCAGATTGGCAGGCGTAAAATGCACCCGGCCATCTGCGCTATCCGCGCTCGGGGTGACCGTCGCCGCATTGGCCGTCCACATGCAGGACGCGGACGCATAATTCGCGACGAGCGCCGGGCTGTGCACAAAAGCCGACTCCAAGACTTGCCCGTCGCTTCCGCTAAATCCCAACGCGCGAAGCCCCGGTACTAAGGGTCGCTCCTGCGGCGGCAGGACGCCTTGCGGCAAACCCAAATCAATCAAGCGGCGCATCTTTGCGAGACCTTGCAGCGCGGCAGCACGTGGATTGGCGGCTTTGCCCTTATGTTTGGACGACGCGATATTGCCGTGACTCAGCCCGGCATAATTATGGGTCGGCCCGACAAGGCCGTCAAAATTCATCTCAACCGACATAGTCTAAACTCGCCGATTTTGCGCAAGCGCAACATTTGGAGTTACCGTACCGAGAATTTCGCAGGCTTCGCGCCCCGCTTTTTCAGCGGCCGGATAGGCCGGGCCAATGGCGGCCCGGAATGTCGCCCCTTCGCCTGTAAAATGAAGAAATTTAGTGTCCCCTTCCGTTACGCCGCCGCCCGTCGCCTGAAACACACTTTGCGTGACCAAGGTGCGGTCGGTCAGGCATCGAATTGCCGGTCCGCCGTCGAAAATATCGCAGAGATCGGTATCCTCAAACCCTGCCGACATGAGCATACCCATGGCGCCTGCGGACAGGTCATGCGGCTTTCCGGCGCTGTTCATTACGCTCTCCGGTAAAAGGTTAAGCATGATGGGCAAGGCTGGCAAAAGCTCGACGATAAAAGCGGCGTCGCCGGATGATAATTTATCCGCCGTGTCAAAATCCGTTTGAATGAATTTCGATGTCAGATGTTCCCAAAAAGGCGACTTTCCATCGGCATCAACCCAGCCCCGAATATCCGCCATCAGGCGATCCTTAAAACGGTCACGATTGGCATGGATAAAGCCGAGCCGCCCGAGCGAGAGCAACCGCCCGACCCCGGTGCCCCGGGCGTCCGGGGCCAAGAAAATGGTTGCAAGTTCCGTGTAATCGTCAAAATCTGTGGTCAGTTGCAAGGTATCGTAGCGAACCGATAAATCCTGCTGCGAGGCTTTGCGCGCGTGGCGGGACCGCTTGAAAGAATAAAAAGGTCGGTCAACACCCAGACGCGGAATAATACCGGAAATACCGAGAATTTTTCCGTCCCGTTCGACGACAAATAAAAGACGGTTAGCCCCCTCCTTTCCCACCATGAAATCAAGGGATTCCGACACATACGCACTGACATCTTGTTTTGTCTTTGGCACAGTTGTTAAGCCGGAATCGGCTTTGGATGTGAAACGGGCAATGGCCGAAATGTCATCGGCAGTCGCGGGTCTAAAAAGAGCTGTCACGGGCGGCCTTTCAAAACAAAAGGTCCGGCAAGCCGTCCGCCCGATGCGCCAGCAGTTGCCGTGTTGGAGTTGTCATAAACATCGCCAAACTGAATTTCAAGGCGGGAGGGGCTCGCGAAAATTTTATCCGCTCCGCTCATTTTTTACTTTTCGAAAGCCTCTCTCGTAGGATATTATGAGATCGTGACCCGGCGTATAACAGGGTCTCGACGACGTTCATGGAGGCTATTATGTCCAAACGTCACCGTAAAACGAAAGACTTCGCTTCAGAGGCCGACAAGATGTCAGCTTATGAGGCCGAAGACTGGTATAAAGCGCCCAAGGGCCGCAAACCAAAAGGCAAGGAGCGCCGCCGCGCGCAAAAACCTGCCTTTTACGATATGGACTGAGGCTGCTCTGCGGTCGTTTGGTCTTCTCCTTCATTGACCAAGACCGCTGCCGCCGCTTGCCCAATCACGTTGACGCTGCTTCGAAACATGTCGGGGATACGGTCAACACCGAGGATAAGCGCGAGCCCGGCCACGGGAATGCCGACGGCGTCCAATGCGGGTGCCATCGTCACAACACCCGAAGACGGCACTGGCGCCACCGTCAGTGAAACAAGAAACACGGCCAAAAATATCGCGCCGAGCGCCCCAATGGCCAATGGCACGCCGTAAATATGCGCGAGGAAAACAATGGCCGCGCCTTGGAATAATGCACTACCCGGGCGGTAGAGCGAGGCCCCCAGTGGCACGATGAGGTCGGCCACGGTTTCAGATACGCCGAAATTCCGCGTGACCTCCTCGCGCGTGACAGGAATCGCTGTGGCCGTACTGGTCGTTGAGAACGCAATTGTAACGGCGCCGGACAGGCCTTTGAAAACGGCCATTGGCCCAATCTTGGCCCGCCACATCAAGAGCGGTAAATAGACCAAACAAAGATAAAGCCCCAAGGCGAGCACAACACTGAAAATGAATATGCCGAGGCTTTGGACAACGCCCCATCCCATCTTGGCCGTCGCGGGGGCAATCAATCCAAACACCCCAATTGGCGCGAGATATAAAATCCACCAGATGAGTTTAATCAGCGCCGCCGATATATCCTCGGCCCCATGCACCATGCGCTCGCGACGCGGCGCGTCCAAAGTGCCTGCGGCGGCCGCGAAAAGGACGGTGAAAACGATGAGCGGCAGAATTGCACCCTTAGCGGCGGAGGCAAAAATATTGGAGGGGACAAGGCCGACAAAAAATTCTGTCAGCCCCCGCAATTTCGGCACGGTCACAGCATCCGCAGCCGGCATGGTCAGTTCAGGCACGAAACGCAGCCCTAACGTCATGACACCCATACCCATCAAAATAGCCGGAATGAGGGTGAGGCCATAAAACCCCAGGGTTCGTCCGCCGATACGGCCCAGTGCGCGCACATCCCCGAGCCGCGCCACACTGGCAAAGATGATGGCGACGACCAAAGGAATGACTATCATCCGAATACCATTGATAAAGACCTGCCCAAAAGGCGCAGAGCCGTTGGCAATGGTCAGCAGCGCGGTATTTCCAGTCGCGGCCGCCAAGAGGCCGACGACCAATCCGGCTAAGAGGCCCAGCGCGATTAATTTATTGAGCATCATCGTCCTTTGCGTTCAGGAACACACCTGCCTCGGCTAGGCTCATGACGCAATAAAAAGGAAAGATAAAATGGTACGGGCGGTCGGAATCGAACCGACACTCCAAAGGAACGGGATTTTGAATCCCGCGCGTCTACCAATTCCGCCACGCCCGCATACCATACAAACTCATGACGATGAGTAGTTGGAGCCTTCTATTCATTTAGATTTATGCGTCAACCGTTTTGGCCATAAAGCTGCCCTTAACCTACAGGAGGTAAAGAGCCGTCATGAAGGGTAAACTCGCATTTTTAGATCGTTGGTATGAAAACACCAAAGCCGCCGCAGGGCATCGCCATGCGACGCCGATATTATGCGTCGTCTCTTTTGCGGAAAGCTCATTTTTTCCCATTCCCGTCGATTTGATGCTGATGCCGATGGTGCAGGCGCGCCCGAAGGCGTGGTGGCGTCTGGCTTTGCTGGCCAGCTTTTTTTCCGTTTTGGGCGGGATTTTTGGGTATTTTCTGGGCATGCTCTTCTTTGAGACGATTGCGCAACCCATGTTGGAAAAACTGGGCAAGGCTGACAGCATGGAAAGCTTTAGCGAAAGCATTCAGGCCAATGGCGGCTTATGGGTGTTTGGCGCAGGATTTACACCCTTTCCCTATAAGGTGATAACCATCATGAGCGGCGCGGTCCCCGTCGGATTTGGGATTTTTGTCGCCGCAAGTGTTCTGTCCCGAACGCTGCGCTTTCTTTGCGTGGCCGGCATTGTCCGCATGTTCGGGGGCATGGCGGAAAAATGGATGAAGGATCATTTCGCGATTTTTTCGATTGGCCTATTCGCCTTGCTCGCCGCCATGTATTTCGGCGTGAAGGCGCTATTCCCGCATTAACCCAATCGTCCACATAAACCCATAATCCGCAAACGCTTTCGCCCGCACCGCGTCTGTGTCCGGACCAATGAGGAAAGCCATTTGTGCGTGGGGTGGGAGCGCCCGCACTGGAATATCCGAGAGAACATCGTCTAAGCGGCGCGCAATGGCTTCGCCGCTATCAATCCAGTTTACGTCTTGCCGGACCGCGGCGCGTAATTCATCACGCAAGAGCGGGAAGTGAGTGCAGGCAAGAACCACCGCATCAATATCCCCGCCGTGCCGGCCCTCAAAGAGCGTCGCAATTTCTTCGCGCACAACATTCATATTGACGAGCTGTCCCGCAAGTTTTCGTTCGGCTTCCGCGACCAGGCGGGTTGAGCCTTTCAGCCGCACCCGACAATCGGGCGCGAAATCCGCAATCAAGTCATCGACATATTTGCGGCGCACCGTCCCGGGCGTCCCGAGAACGCCGATAACGCGCGTCAGGGATTGTTCCGCCGCCGGTTTAATCGCAGGGACAACACCGATAACCGGAACTTTAACCGCTGCCCGAATAGAGGGCAGCGCCGTAGTCGAGGCCGTATTGCACGCAATCACCAGCGCATCGGGATTGAGCATGTCGGTGAGGGTCGCCAAGAGGTTCGGCAGGCGCGCGCGCAGCTGCGCTTCGCTTTTATTGCCATAGGGACGAAATTCATCATCGGCGACGTAAGAGAGAAACGCCTGCGGCAGGCGCGCGCGGATTTCAGACACGACGGACAAGCCGCCGACGCCGGAGTCGAAAACAAGAACATGGTGGCCGATTTCAGGCCCGGAGCTAGACATGGGTCAGTATCTGCCAAGACAAAGTGAGGAAACTATGAATGAATTGCGGTGGAATTAGGTTTCATTTGCGCCGCCCCTCGCCTATCCCCGCGCGCATGGCCCCGCCTCTCTTAACACTCAAAAATATCGCCCTGACATTTGGGTCGACGCCTCTGCTGGAGCGCGCGGATTTAACCGTGCAGGCCCGCGACCGTCTTTGCCTTGTCGGGCGGAATGGATCCGGCAAGTCGACATTACTGAAAATCGCGGCGGGGTTAGTGGAGCCGGATGACGGCGACCGCTTTGTGAAACCGGGGACGAGCTGGCGCTATCTCCCGCAGGATCCGGATTTATCCGCCTATGCAGATGTGGAAAGCTACGTCCGGGATGGCTTGGTCGGAGCCGATGACGGCTTTCGTATTCCATATTTGCTGGACGCATTGGGCCTGACGGGGCGCGAGGATCCGTCGCATATGTCTGGCGGCGAGCGCCGCCGCGCCGCCTTGGTACGAACGCTCGCTCCGGAACCTGACATTCTGATGCTGGATGAGCCGACAAACCATTTAGACCTGCCCGCGATTGAATGGCTCGAAGGCGAGCTGGGCAGTATGAATGCAGCCCTGGTTTTAATTTCCCATGATAGGCGGTTTCTGGAATCCCTTTCGCAACGCACGCTGTGGATGGACCGCGGCGAAACCCGTGAGTTGGACAAAGGCTTTGCGCATTTCGAAGATTGGCGGGATGAATTCCTCGCACAGGAAGACCTCGACCGTCATAAGCTGGCGCGACAAATCGTTCGTGAACAACACTGGGTCGTCCACGGCGTGTCCGGTCGCCGAAAACGCAATGTCCGCCGCATGAAGGAGCTCGGCAATCTGCGATCCGAATTAAAAAGCGCCAAGAAAGTTCAAGGTCTGGCCGATGTCACGGTCACGGAAGGCCGAAGTTCCGGCAAGCAAGTCGCAAAGCTGACCGATGTCTCCAAAGCCTTCGACGGGCGCACCGTAATTGACACGGTCTCTCTAAGGATTGGGCGGGGAGAACGTATTGGCGTTGTCGGTCCAAACGGGTCGGGTAAAACAACCTTGCTCAAGCTCATTATGGGCTCACTTGAAGCCGACACAGGCAGAGTCGAATTGGGACTGAATTTGGACCCCTTGGTCATTGATCAAAATCGCGAAACCCTGGACCCCGACTGGACCCTCGCTGACGCCCTTACCGATGGCGGCGGGGATAGCGTTATTGTGGCGGATCAATCCCGCAATGTTATCGGATATATGAAGGACTTCCTGTTCTTACCGGAGCAGAAACGCACCCCGGTTCATGCTCTGTCCGGGGGCGAACGGGGGCGGCTTCAACTGGCGCGAGGCTTACGTCTACCGTCGAATTTGTTGGTTTTAGATGAACCGACAAACGATTTGGATTTGGAAACTTTGGACCTTCTGCAAGAGATTGTCGCGGATTATTCCGGGACCGTTATTGTTGTCTCACATGACAGGGATTTTCTAGACCGCACGGTAACGCGTACATTGGCCTATGAAGGCCATGGAAAATGGCAAATTTATGCCGGCGGCTACTCCGATATGGTGGCGCAGCGCGGCGTGGGCGTGCAAGCGCGCAAGGCCGAAAAAACTGCAAAATCAAAGTCCAAATCAGGAATCGCCGCACCGGTCAAATCCGGTGGAACGAAGTTGTCCTATAAACATAAATTTCGCCTTGAATCCCTTCCAAAAGAAATCGAGAAAATTGAAGCCGAAATCGATGTGTTAAACACCGCTCTCACCGATCCGGAGCTTTATACAAAAGATCCCGACCTGTTTACTGCAAAGTCAACAGCCCTGGTTAAGGCCCAGTTGCAATTAGCGGCATTTGAGGAAGAATGGCTGGAGTTGGAAATGTTGAAAGAGGCCGCCGAAGGCTAAATTCCAATGTTCAAACCGCTAGTGATAAAACTATAATTTTCAGCGCCGCTCTTGCGTTTAGGACCGTCGCCCCTAAATGGAGCCAGATGTATGACAGCGCGAAAACCACGGCCAAGATGATTGGGCAGCCAGTAATGGTTGAGCCTGCGATTCGCCGAAGATTAAATCCGTGCGAACGGCGGGCTCAATTGCTGGAGCACGCCATTTCTGCTTTTGCCGAGGCTGGGATTGAGCGGGCGGTTCACGCAGATGTGGCAAGCCGTGCAAATGTTTCAACGCCGACAGTCTTCAAATATTTCCCAACGCGCGAAGCCCTTGTCGACGCCGTTCTGAGCGAGGTCGAAGACTCTCTCGTTGATCTAAAGAATGTTTTGCCAAAGGGCGTGAGACTGTCACCCGCCGAATTAGTCCGAGCGGTTTCCCAGGCATTATCACAGCTCTGTACGGAGCGGCCTGACCTTATGAAAGTGTCACTCATTTGGTCTGTGGCGTTTTCAAATGTCAGAGCGCGTTATCTTTCTTTCGGGTCCCGTATTTTAGACATGTTTGAAGAGCTTCTGGACCCCGAAAAAGCGAATGAGGCGGATCGGCTCATTATTTTTGCGAACGCTAAATTTTTCATTCGTATGCATTTTAATGAAACGCCCGAGGACGTGCGCTGGGATTTAGTCAACCGCATGTCCGAAATTTTCGAAGCCGCTGCCGCGTCATCAGAATAATTGACCTCACACGCGGCCTATTCGACCAGACGTGCATCGTCCTACACGCGGCAAGATGGGCGGCAGAAAATAAAATCTTAGTTAGATTTTGTGGCCGTCACTTTTAAATCAAGCTTAACGGTCCGGGACACCCATTCATCTGTGTCCCAAGGCGACGCGCCAACGTTCCATTTTGTGCGGTCCATTTCGACAGTTGACGTCATGACCGCTTCGTCGCCGTTAATATTCAAGCTGAAAGGCAAATCGAGCGGAACGGTGACGCCTTTCAGCGTCAGCTCACCTTCGGCGAGGAAGCCGTCGCCCTGCACGGAAATATCGGAGGAGGTATAAATCGCCTCCGGAAAAGCTTTCGTTGAAAACCAAACCTTCTCGGGGAGCGTTGAATTTCGATCATTGGAACCCGCGTCAACGCTTTTCAGCGGAATGGTAATTTTAACGGCTCCGGCGCCCGGGTCGGCAGGGTCAAAATCAATGACACCCGAAAATGCTTGAAACTCTCCCGTGAAACTCTGTCCTTCTTGCTTTGCTGAAAATTGAATATGCGACCCGTCGGGTTGAATATCCCAATTGCCCGCACTGATGTCGTTGACGACCGTTTGGGGTTCATCTGCCGAACTGGCCGCAGAACAGCCTGTTAAACCGACAGCAAACGCAAATATTGACGTAGAGAGAAGAGGTTTCACATAATTTTTCATGTCCTAACTACGCACAAAGGCAGGCAAAAGCGCAAATGAAATTTTCTAAAATATATGTGAGGTCAAAAAATTTAGCCCAACCCATCTGAAACTACAGCTCATGACGTGTAGGAGATACAAGGTACGGTTCTGGAGTTTTGTAAGATGGGCGGCATTGGATAAAAGGTGAAGCGACGCCGTCTCGTGCATTGCCTGTTGATTCAGCTTACAAGAACAGCAAAAAGAACTCGTTCTCCAAAGCTGAATGAACAGACTTGCCCCCATAGGAGCCTTCATGTCCTCACCTTATTTGGCCACACCCGGTGCAGATTTTAAATTATCCGATTGTCCGACACGGGTTGAAATATTCCCAGATAAGGCCGCCGCAAAAGCGGCGATTAAAGACAATGCCAAAGCGGTTTCAGATTTAGCGCACCGGCTCTACGGCGAGGCGGACCGGAAGCTGCTGATTGTGCTGCAGGGCATGGATACCTCCGGCAAAGACGGGACAACCTCTGCCATTTTTCACCGCACGCCACCGCTAAATGTAAAAGTCGCGAGCTTTAAGGCCCCGACAAAGACAGAGCTGGCGCATGATTATTTATGGCGTGTCCACAACGTTGTCCCGGGGAAGGGCCAGATAACGGTTTTCAACCGCAGTCATTATGAAGATGTGCTGGTTGTGAAAGTTAAAAACTATGCCTCCGCAGAGGTCATTGACCAACGCTATGACCAGATCAATGATTTCGAACGCTTGCTGGTTGAGAGCGGAACAACAGTTTTGAAATTCATGCTGCACATCTCGCCTGAGGTTCAAGCCGAACGCTTGCGAGATCGTTTAGTCAATCCGGATAAGCGCTGGAAATTTAATCCGGGGGATTTGGATGACCGCGCCCTCTGGCCAGAATTCATGAATGCCTATGAAACGATGGTACAGCGAACATCAACCCATCATGCGCCGTGGCATGTGATTCCGTCGGATTCGCGCAAAACGCGCGGCGCAATTATCTCAGGAATTGTGCGCGACACCTTAGACGCAATGAACCCCGCCTATCCCGATCCCGGCTATAGACCTAAAGATTTTCAGGTTAGTTGAGGACAGTTTGACGCCCGATTACAGCCTCTCTCCCGGTGACATTTACGGGCCTGTTCGATCGCGCCGCAAACAGCATTGGGCCCGTCGTCTCCTCAACGGAGTCATCTGGACAATTTTCATCGCGCATCTTTACGCGATTGTCCTGCGCGTCATACCCGTGCCCGGAACGATTTTAATGGGGCAGCGTGCGGTGGCGGGGGAAACCATACGAAAGACCTGGACGCCCATAGAAAATATATCCCCCCATCTGCCACGTGCGATTTTAGGCGGCGAGGATTCCCGCTTTTGTGAGCACCGGGGGATTGATTTCGAGGCCGTGCAAGAGGCGCTTTCCGACAATGCCAAAGGCGGGCGTCGACGCGGCGGGTCGACCATTACCCAGCAAACGGCAAAAAACGTCTTTCTCTGGAATGGCGGCGGCTATGCCCGCAAAGCCGTGGAAGCCTGGTTTTCGCTCTACATAAATTCAGTCTGGGGCAAACGTCGTACGATGGAAATATATCTGAACGTGGCGGAATGGGGCGACGGGATATTCGGAGCCGAAGCGGCCGCACAAGCCCGCTTTGGAAAATCCGCCAAAGACCTCACACAGCGCGAAGCTGCGCTCCTTGCCGCAGTGCTACCCAGCCCGAATAAGTGGCGCGTTGATCCGCCCGGGCCCTATGTCAGTGGACGCGCGAGCACATTAATGCAGCGCGCCGAGGTCATCCGGACCAGCGCCTATGACGCCTGTTTGAAATTATAGGACGGCGAGAATCGCTTCAGCCAAGCGCGGGATATTTTCATCATTTGCACCCGCAATATTAATCCGTCCGCTATCCGTCATATATATGGAATAATCGGAGCGAAGTTTACGCGCCTGATCGACGGACACTGGCAGCGTCGAAAACATACCGTTCTGATCAATAACAGCGGCCGCCATGGTTTCCCCGCCTTGTACATTTAGAGCGTCGGACAGCTGCTTGCGCAAAGCCCGCATGCGGTCCCGCATTTCAGTCAGCTCCGTCACCCACATGTCGCGCAAGGTCGTATCGCCAAGAATATCCGCGACAAGTTTTGCGCCGTGATCCGGTGGCATAGAAATGATTTTACGTTGGATGGACCCAAGTTGAGACCGCGCGATGCCGGCTGTCTCTGTGTCCTTACACACAACGGCAATTAATCCGACCCGCTCTTTATAAAGGGCGAAATTCTTGGAGCAGGACGCTGCAATCATGACTTCCGGGCAAATCTCAACCATTTTGCGAAGGCCGTAAGAATCTTCCGCCATGCCGCGACCCAAACCGAAATAGGCCAAATCAACATAAGGCAATAAATCTCTGCCCCGCATAAAGTCCGCGAGTTGATCCCATTGCGCCGCCGATAAATCCGCGCCGGTTGGATTGTGGCAACAGCCGTGCAGCAAGACAACGTCGCCAGCTTTTGCATTGGCCTCCAGATGCGCCATCATATCGTCGAAATCCACACCCAATGTCTGGCGGTTATAATAGGGGTATTTCCCCATCTTCAGCCCGGCGGAGCTGATAAGCGGAATATGGTTCGCCCAAGTTGGGGTCGACACCCAAACCGTCGCGTCAGGCGCGGCGGATTTGATGAGCTCTGCGCCAAGACGTAACGCGCCCGATCCGCCAGCCGCCTGCGCGCTCGCGATACGGTCCATCAGCGCGGCCTCGATTTTTCCGGCGTCGCCGCCCAAAATCAAATCCAGCATGGAATGGCGGAAATCATCATTGCCGCGAATACCGACATAGGATTTTGTCGTCTCTGTTTCCCAAAGCTGTTTTTCGGCGAGTTTGACGGCGCGCAAAATAGAGGTCTCGCCCGAGGCGTCTTTATAAACGCCAACGCCCAGATCAATTTTATCCGGGTTCGTATCGGCTTTGCACTGCTGCATAAGGGCGATGATGGCGTCGGGTGCGCGGGGCACAAGATATTCAAACATGATGAAAAAGGGTTCCGGTTGAAGTTAGGCCGCCCCAATAACCACTTTTGACCCCGTCGGCTACAGCGCAGACCCTTATCAAGCGAAATTTTTCGTTGCCTTTAGCGCGGTAGCACGGAACAAGGCGCTCTAACAGATTTCTGCCCAAAACAGGGCAAAGGGGATATAATGGAAACCTTCAATAGTTTGATGGAAACAATGAACGGCATCGTTTGGGGTATCCCGATGATGGTCTTATTGCTGGGGGTTGGTGCATTCCTAACCGTAGGTCTGCGGTTCATTTCCCTGACGAAAATTGGATATGGTTTCCGGCAGCTGTTTAAAAAACGCTCCGGCGAGGCGGAAGAAGGTGATGTTTCGCCATTTGCGGCCTTGATGACGGCTTTGTCGTCTACCGTCGGCACAGGCAATATTGCCGGCGTGGCGGCGGCCATCGCCATTGGTGGACCCGGTGCAGTCTTCTGGATGTGGATGACAGCGATTCTCGGTACCGCAACGAAATTTGGAGAAGGCGTGTTGGCCGTCCGATATCGCGAGGTGGATGCAAATGGGAACCGCGTTGGCGGCCCGATGTATTATATTAAAAACGGTCTGGGTCCGAAGTGGATGCCGCTCGCTTTTGCCTTTGCCTTCTTCGGCATTATTGGGTCGCTCTCCACTGGCAATGCGGTTCAAGCAAACTCAATTGGTGACGCGCTGAAAAGTGCTTATAATTTCGACCCGCGCATCGTCGCGGTTGTTTTGTCAATCCTAGTCGGCGGCGTTATTTTTGGTGGCATTAAGCGGATTGGCGCCGTGGCCTCAAAACTCGTTCCCTTTATGGCAATTCTATATATTGGAGCCGCCCTTATCGTTATTGCTGCAAATATAACGGCAGTTCCGGCTGCTTTAGGCATAATTTTTAAAAGTGCGTTCGGCATGCAAGAAGCAGGCACAGGCATAACAATTGGCTTGATGATGCTCGCGATGCAAAAAGGTATCGCCCGCGGACTCTTCTCCAACGAGGCTGGGCAAGGCTCTGCCCCGATTGCCCATGCGGCGGCGCAAAATAATGACCCTGTGAATCAAGGCATGATTGCGATGTTGGGAACAGTCATTGATACACTCATCATCTGCACAATCACCGCTTTGGTTATCCTAACCTCTGGCGTCATGGGTGCGGATTGTTTGGCAAGTCCAGCCATCTTGGAACTTCTGGAATCCGGCAAAACACCCGCGGGCTGTGAAATTGGCGTTCCACTAACGGCCTCTGCTTTTGAAGCGACGCTCACAGGGTTTGGCGAACATATCGTGACCTTCTGTTTGTGCGTCTTTGCCTTCACAACCATCATCGGCTGGTCTTATTACGGGGAACGCTGTGCGGCCTTTATCTTCAAAGAACGCTCTATCCCGGTCTTCCGTGTGTTCTGGATTTTGGCGGTCTTCGCTTCATCCTACGCACTGTCATTCGAATCTGACGGAGACAACATTGTCGTCGCAACGTTCTGGTTGATTGCTGACAGCCTCACAGGCCTCATGGCTGCGCCGAACCTCATCGCGCTTATCTTGCTCTCACCCGTTGTCTTCAAATTGGCGAAAGAATATTTCGACAAAGACAAAATCGCGAATGACGGTTTGATTGATCAAGACGATATCAAATAGGTCGATGCCCCGATGACCGAAGACACTAGTCCTCCAGCTACCAAGCTGGAGGGGAAAGCAAAACTTCCGTTCTGGATTGATTTCGGCCCGTTGCTGATTTTCTTTGCAGCCTTTCATTATTTAAAGCGCGATAATCCCGATGACGCCCTCATCTGGGCCGCGGGCGTTCTGGCTGTCGCGGCTGTGATTGCGCTCATCTATGCGTGGGTAAAATACAAACACACATCGCCTCTATTGATTTTCTCAACGATTGTGATTGGCGGGTTTGCGCTCGCCGCATTTATATTTGACGATAAACGGTTTGTTTTCATGAAACCGACCGTCATGAACGCCATTTTCGGCAGTGCTGTTTTAGGAGGAGTGTTGTTCAAAAAGAATGTCATTAAAATGTTTATGGGGGCGGCATTTGAGCTGCCCGATTCCAAATGGAATATATTCGCCATACGCTGGGCTTTGTTTTTCTTCTCTATGGCAATTTTAAATGAATTAATTTGGCGAAATCTATCTGAAAATTTCTGGGCCAATTTTAAAGTCTTTGGCTTTATGCCTTTAACCCTTTTATTTACCGCGACGCAGATTCCATTTCTGACAAAATACGGGAAAATGCGCACGTAAAATTTTATCGGTATATTAATGCTGCAAAGCGTTTTCTTGTCCCATATATTTCTGAATTATTGAAATATAAAACCCCAAAGGTAATTAGACCCCGTGGCGAACTCTTTGTGTTTGTGTGGGAAAATAGATGAAGACTGATTTCGCTTGGAGCGGCTCTGAAGCTGTTGACGCGGTGCGTAAGGCGGTGGAGGCCGACCTCGACTGGGACACAGCCGAGAGCGTGGAAAAATTACATTTTTATATTCTTCGCGCCGCTCAGAATGTAGGCCGATTTGAGCCGTTCACTTCGGATGAGCTGGCGCTCAATAGCTATTTGTCTCACCGAATGGCCGGAAAGCGTCTCTGCGATTTTGCTTGGCGAATGTTAGCGCAAAGCCTTTAACCCGTTAAATTGGTCCGAATTGGATAGCGGCGTGCAGCGATGAATCGTTGAAAACACGCTGATGCTTTGCCATAAGGCCCCAACACTTCGACCCCATTATTGAGGACCTCATCCGACATGGCATCATTGGACAGCTTTAACTGCGAACGCGAGATGAAAGTCCGCGGCGGAACTTACACTTATTACGACCTGAA
The DNA here is from genome assembly GCA_937927825.1 of uncultured Caulobacterales bacterium. GTDB lineage: Bacteria > Pseudomonadota > Alphaproteobacteria > Caulobacterales > Maricaulaceae > Litorimonas. Next base: position 16,367 of record CALFWV010000211.1, read on the forward strand.
AGAGGCAGAGAAAAACGGCCTGAAAGACATCTCAAATTTGCCGCGCTCCCTCAAGGTTTTGCTGGAAAACCTGTTGCGCCATGAAGACGGCAACACCGTAAAGAAAGAGGACATCCAAGCCATCGCGGATTGGCTCGGCCCTAAAACCTCAACGCATGAAATTGCTTATCGTCCGGCGCGTGTCCTGATGCAGGATTTCACCGGTGTTCCGGCCGTTGTTGATCTGGCGTCCATGCGCGACGCCATTGTGAAGCTCGGCGGATCTGCAGAGGCGATTAACCCGCTCAACCCCGTTCACCTTGTCATCGACCATTCGGTCATGGTTGATTATTTCGGCACGCCCGGCGCGGAAGCCAAAAACGTAAAGCGCGAATATGAGCGTAATATGGAGCGTTATGATTTCCTGAAATGGGGTCAGACAGCCTTTGAAAACTTCGCCGTTGTCCCTCCGGGCACAGGAATTTGTCACCAAGTGAACCTGGAGCATTTGGCGCAAACCGTTTGGACGAAAACAACGGACGGCAAAACATATGCCTTCCCTGACACGCTCGTCGGAACAGACTCTCACACGACCATGATTAACGGCATCTCTGTCCTGGGTTGGGGTGTTGGCGGTATTGAGGCCGAAGCGGCCATGCTCGGCCAGCCAATCTCCATGCTCATCCCTGAAGTTGTCGGATTTGAACTGACAGGTAAATTACCTGAAGGCTCCACTGCGACTGACCTTGTCTTACGCGTTGTTGAGATGCTCCGTCAAAAAGGTGTCGTTGGGAAATTCGTTGAATTTTACGGCGCGGGTCTCAACCACTTATCACTCGAAGATCAGGCGACACTGGCCAATATGGCGCCCGAATATGGCGCGACTTGTGGCTTCTTCCCGGTCGACCAAGACACGCTGAATTATCTGCAGGCCACAGGCCGCGATGAAGCGCGGATTGAGCTTGTCGAAGCCTATTCCAAGGCACAAGGGCTCTGGCGCGACGAGAGTGCACCAACTTTCACAAGCACGATTAGCCTGAACATGGAAACTGTTCGCCCAGCGATTGCCGGCCCGAAACGCCCACAAGACCGCTTCGACCTAAGAGGTGCAAACCGCAAGTTTGCGACAATCCTTCGCGATGAATTTGGCAAAACACCAGACGGCGACACAGCCATTGAAGTCGAAGGCGAAGGCTATTCCCTCGACCATGGTGATGTGGTGATCGCGGCGATTACGTCGTGTACCAACACGTCCAACCCATCGGTTATGATGGCCGCAGGTCTGGTCGCGAAAAAAGCGCGTGAAAAAGGTCTGAAAGTTAAACCTTGGGTCAAAACATCAACTGCGCCGGGCTCACAAGTCGTGGGCGAATATCTGGAAAAGTCAGGTCTGCAAGATGATCTGGACGCGCTCGGTTTCGACATTGTCGGATATGGCTGCACGACCTGTATCGGTAACTCCGGTCCCCTCGCCGCGCCAATTTCCAAGGCCATCGCAGACGGTGACTTGGTCTCATGTTCGGTGTTGTCCGGCAACCGGAACTTTGAGGGGCGTATCGGTCCAGATTTGAAAGCCAACTTCTTGGCCTCACCACCACTCGTTGTGGCCTATGCTTTGGCGGGCTCCATGCATCATGATTTTGATGTCGATCCGCTCGGTGTTGATCATGAAGGGAATGAAGTTTTCTTGAAAGACCTTTGGCCAACATCTGCCGAAATCGCAGATGTCGTCCGGAAAATCATCACCCGAAAAATGTTCACGGAACGCTACGCCGACGTCTTTAAAGGCGATAAGCAATGGCGCGACATCAAAGTCTCCGGCGGCAAAACATATGACTGGAAACCAAAATCCACATATGTCCGCAACCCGCCTTACTTTGATGGTATGAGTGCAACACCGGACGCTGTTGAGGATGTGAAGAACGCGAACATCCTCGCGCTGCTTGGCGACTCCATCACCACCGATCATATCTCACCCGCGGGCGCCATTAAACATGACGGCCCTGCAGGCGATTATCTGAAGGATAATGCGGTCCCGAAACATGAATTCAACTCCTTCGGCTCCCGCCGGGGTAACCATGAAGTTATGATGCGCGGCACATTTGCCAATATTCGCATCAAAAACCTGATGGCTCCCGGTACAACCGGCGGCGTGACAAAATATGTCCCGACTGGCGAGATCATGTCTATCTTTGACGCGGCGCAAAAATATAAAGCCGCCGACAAAGATCTCGTGATTTTCGCAGGCAGCCTCTACGGAAACGGGTCCTCCCGTGATTGGGCCGCCAAGGGCACAATTCTTCTAGGTGTGAAAGCCGTTATCGCGTCAAGCTTTGAACGGATTCACCGCTCGAACCTCATCGGCATGGGCGTTCTACCGCTTGAGTTCCAAGAAGGTGACAGCTGGGAAGAACTGGGACTGACAGGCGATGAAACCGTCAGCATTTCCGGCATCGAAGGCTTAAAGCCGCGCGGCACATTAGACGTTGAGATTACTTTCCCTGACGGAAAGAAAAAGATTCTCACAACGAATGTCCGGATCGATACAGATAATGAGCACGAGTATTATAAGAACGAAGGCATCCTGCATTACGTTCTGCGCAATCTCGCAGCGGAAGCCAAAGCAGCGTAATTCTCGCTTTCCATGAAAAAGAAAAGGCCGCCCTTGAGGCGACCTTTTTATTTGAAATAATCCAGCCGAAAAACGATTGCCTATAAAGGGCTATGGAACTTCCCCGCGCTGCACGCGTATGAGTTATATAAATAAAATTCGGAGATTGTCATGGGCCTAGAGAGCTTACTTATATTTTTAATCATTGGCGGCGTCGCGGGCTGGTTGGGTTCGCTCCTCGTCAAGGGCGCCGGCATGGGATTAGTCGGCAATATAATCGTGGGTATCGTTGGGGCCTTCATTGCGGGCTTTGTTTTACCAATGGTCGGGTTCGCCTTTGGCGGCGGCATCGTGGGGTCGATCCTGAACGCGACAATTGGTGCAGTCATTTTGCTGCTCCTATTGAGACTAATCAAACGCGCGTAAATGCGCCTAAATAGAGTGCGAAAGGTCGTCCGTGAGGCGGCCTTTTTTATGCGCTGGACACACTTCTCAATATCGATAAATTCGGGTGCCTATAACCGGAGAGCCCCATGGACCTGCAAAGTCTAATTACTGTTTTAATGATTGGCGCCGTCGCAGGATGGCTCGGCTCTGCAATTGTCAAAAGCGAGAATATGGGGCTGCTCGGCAATATCGTCATCGGTATCGTCGGCGCATTTATCGCGGGCTATGTTTTACCCATTGTAGGTTTCGCCTTTGGCGGTAGCTTGATTGGATCAATTTTAAACGCAACGCTCGGCGCTATTATTTTGCTGGTTCTCATTCGGGTGATAAAGCGGGCTTAAACCGAGCCGTGAAGCCGTAAGGCAGTTGCCCCGTGACTTACCATAAGTCCGGAAGGCTTTCGCAAACTCACACGCCAGCGCAGACCATCCGCACCATGCACTCAGGTAAGATGGCCCACGAAAAAACGTGACGCCATTTAATCGTCGGCGGCTTAGTCTTTCTTCCAACGATTCAGGTAATCGGAGGCACTTGTCCGTCCGCCCACATCCTCGCGTTCAACCGGGTCGCGCTTCAAGCGCTCTAGCGGACTCATGGTTTCATGATGTGCGGCCGCCTCTGCCGCGGCATTTGTTGCGGCGGCGTCCGCAGCCGCTTGTGCCTGGGCCTGTGCATCGGATTGCGCGGCGGCCTGCGCCGCAGCATCCGCCTGAGCTTGAGCGTCGGCGGCAGCTTGAGCCGCAGCATCTGCCCGGGCTTGCGCTTGAGCCTGCGCAGCAGCATCGGCTCCGCTTTGACTTAAGGCTTGAGCGTCAGCGGCAGCTTGCGCCGCAGCGGCAGCTGCGGCTTGGGCATTTGCCTGAGCTTGACCCTGTGGAGATTGCCCCTGACCTGCCTGACCTTGCTGGGATTGACCTTGGCCAAATTGACCTTGCGACGCCTGTCCACCGCCCGTCATTTGACCTTGTTGAGACCCACTGCCACCGCCGGATTTCGTGCCCGTACGGCCTTTCAGTTGGTCCATAATAGAGGAGGCCGAACTGGCAGACCCGCCTCGCAACGGAGAGATGCTGGGCGGATTAGACTGACCACCCTGTCCTGATTGACCTGGCTGTCCTGATTGACCCGGTTGTCCAGCAGATTGGCCTTGTCCTACTTGGCCCTGACTGGGCTGACCTTGCCCGGCTTGACCTTGCCCGGACTGGTCGCCCTGACCTGTACCTTGACCAGCGCTTTGACCTTGCGTGCCGCTCAGTCCGCTATTGGCTTCGCGCATCATTTCTTCCCAGGCCTCTTCTTCCTGTCTGGCGACATGGTCATCGGTTTTGGCTGTCTCCGATGGCTCATAGGCGGCGTCAACAGGCTCTCCGGGATTAGCTTCCGCGAGCGCTTTGGCGCGTTGCTTATTCAAGTGACGCCGAGACTCTTGGTTAAGACGATCAATCGCTTTAACCTCGCGGCCAAGAATTGTACCGGTGCCGGACCCGCGTGTATTGATGTCAATATCATCAAAAATATCACCCGCGCTACGGCGACGTTGCGAACGCCGGTAATCATCTTCGGCTTCGTCCGTTTGGCGGGTTTGAGGATTGTCCTGAGGTGTTTCAGACGTACTGTCTTGCGCATAGGCAAGCCCGCCATAAGCCGGCAATGCCAACACAGCGAAAAGGAGCGAAACTGTCAAACTACGTATCATCATGGCCCCGACATAGCAGAATTTGGCTGAGTGCGGGATGAATAGGCCGTTAGGTTAGGATTTAGGCCCGCAGCCCCCTATTTCCGAATAACCCGGAAACCGGTGAAATCATTGGTATCGCCGCGCCGCTGCACCGCCCGTGCGCTAAAGCGCAAATCATCAGCACCGGAGAACCAAGATCCACCGCGGACAATCCGCTGGCTGCAAGAGCCGCGCGCATCGGCGCTACCGTCGACAGGCGCATCGCGCAGGTTCAGCGTATTGCAATCCAAGACCCATTCACTGACATTGCCAATCATATCTGCCACGCCAAACCCATTTTTGGAGAGCGAGCCGACAGGCAATGTGCGATCCGCGGCCAAATCAGTGCAAGCCTCATTCGCCCAAGGCAGTCCGGATTCTTTGGATGCGCCATTGGCAAAGGCACAGAGCGCTTGGGGAGAGCCGCCAATGAGGGCGTCTGTCTTGCCGCCGCGGGCCGCATATTCCCATTGCGCGCCGGACGGCAGAGCATAATTTTTGCCCGTGGTGTTAGAAAGCCATTGTGCATAGGCCACCGCATCTGACCAACTCACATTAATGACAGGACGGTTACCCTGCCCCCACCCGTTATCGGATGGCATGGACTTACAACCGCCCGCCGCAACGCAGGCGCCATATTCAGCAAAAGTGACTTCGGTCACGCCAATGGCGAAGAGATTTGAAAATGTTACGGGCCGGGCCGGCTTTTCATTTGGCTTGGCCTTAGAGTCCGTCGCTTGCGCGCCCAATTCTGCCGTTCCGGCAGGCAGTGTGACCATCGTTGGGCAGGTTGCGCAGTCTTTAAAGGTTTTGCCCGGACCGGGGCGCAAATCTTCCAACTTGGCAATCGCTTCCGGGACATGTGCGCCCTGTGGGAAGCTGGTCAGATATTGTTGATAGGCATCTGCGGTATTCGTCGCAGTCGCCGCTTGCCACGCGGCTTCATCAGCAGCGGAGGCTTGGCGACGCGCCTCTTCCGCGCGCAAGCGGTCGATTCGGGTTTGCGCTTCTGACGCATTTTTACCCGTTGGGTATTTTGACAAATATCCCTCATAAGATGGAATTGTATTTGTCTCGGCCGCCGCTTTCCAAGCCGCCGCTTCCTGGCGGGCAGCTTCGGCGGCATTTTTGCGTCGGGCTTCTTCTTCGGCTTTTATCTTGGCGATGCGTTCTTTGGCTTCTGTGACATGAAGCCCCTCCGGCCAGCTTTCAAGATAATCTTCATAGCCGTCGATTGTGTCCCGCTCCTCCGCGAGTTTCCACGCCTCTTCGTCAAATTCATTGATGAGCCGCTGCGCATCTTCGACATGACGGCCATTTGGAAAAGCTGCGATATAGCCGCGATACCCTTCGACCGTGTCAATCTCCAGTGCCTTTACCCATGCCTGATCATCCTCTGATTTTGGCGCCTGAGGTGCATCCGGTTTCGCAGGCTTCTCGGCACGCGCAATTGTCGGCACCTCATCCGCAATTACGACTTTGGACGCGAGCCAAATCGCCCCGCCCGCGACCAGCAGGAGCGCAATGATCCCGACAAGCCACTTAAAAATAGGGGCTTGTTCTTGCCGAACGGCAAAATCATTTCGTTCATCTATCGGTTGCCAGTCGTCACTCATATCATCGTCTTCTCGTGAGCCGTTTTCCCATCCGGGCCATCACCCAAACGCAAGATTAAATTATCTAAACAATATTGTCCCGCTTCATTAAGGGCGCGCTCTTCTTTGCCTTGGATGAGCGATTGCAGCAACACCAAGACCGCGGACATAATGAGCGCCAGCAAAGTCGTGGTGAACGCAACGCCCAGTCGTGAGGTCACTTGATAGAGGAAGTCATCTGCTTCCGCATTGGCCGGCACCCCTGCATATTGCAGCGCGAACATAATCCCCATGACAGTCCCGATAAAACCGAGCGACGGAATTAACCACGTCAAATAGCGCATCATGGAATAGCGCAAATCAATTTCATGCATGTAAAGTTCCAGCGAGGAGTTTAACACGCTAATCGCTTGGTCTTCATTTCCGCTCATTCGGTATTGATCAATCGTGCGTTCAATCATACGCGGCAGGAAAGCAGCGCGGCCAAATCGGCGGTCAATAATACCTGTTTTAATGCGGCCCAAGGTATCCACGTCCAAAGTGCGGCCATCCGTCGGTAGATAGCCCCGCTTAAGTTGGTTTTCCTCATCGCTCGCCGCAGACCACCGCAAGAATAATTCACCAAACCCAATAAAGAGTGCGACCCACATGATGTTCTGCACGGTGAACGGCCAGAAATCAGCATCCGCATCGAGCAAAATCTCCTGCAAAGCCGGTGACGCCGTGAACCGGATAATTCCAATTGTGACAATAGCCCCGATAACGGCGATAAGCAGAACGAAAAGCCTGCGGAGTAAATTTGTTGATGTATTCATATCATTTTCACCTGGTCACAATCGCTTAATCACAAACTCCGGCAGAGGTCGACGCCAATGCCATAAATTGTCCATTATTTCGCCCCGCCAAATTTTCCATAAATTCGACCGTTCCGCGATAATCGAAATAATTCCCGACGACGACGGAATGAATTTCCTTGCGGCCATTATTTCGGCGCGTAATTTCACCAATCAAACGGTTCGGTGACAGACCATTATTAGCCCGTGGATTTGGAAGACCGTCACTGACGAGGAAGATGGCCTGCCCCGGCCCGGCCAACATTTTATCAAAAGCGTCGAGCATAGAGGCAGAGCCGCCGAAATTCCGTGTGAGGCCTTTGGCATAATCAATGGCCGCTGTTTTCGTTCCGCCCGCATTAATCTGGCGCAATTCGCCGCTGGACGGCCACTGCCGCACACGCGGCCCCGCATCCGTTTGTTGGAAGCCAACAATTTTGACGGCGTGATTATCTTGCAAGGACAAGACAATGCGTTCGACGGCTTTGTTTACGCTCGCTTCGTGACCGCCCATACAGCGGCTCATATCCATCGCAATCACGACATCATCTGCCGTTGTATTCATCCCAAGAAAGCGAAATGACACCGTTGCAGGTTCAGGCAGCGGACCGGGCTCTTCCTCAATCGGTTCCGGCACAACCACCGCAGGCGGCGGCGTTGGCGCGGCTTGCATCTCCAACAGGGTTTGCTCTGCGGCGCGGAGTTTATTCAGCAGCTCTTGCGCGTCGGATTTTATATCAGATACATTCCGCGCCATGGCGGAGCGTTTAATTTCAAGCGCCTTTTTCTTTTCTTCCGTTTCAACCGAACTTTCTTCGGCCGCGCGCAAAAGCTGCGCGATGGCGTTGTCCGGCGTCTTCTCGCGCAGCTCATTCTGATAGTAAGGCAGCAAGATAATCGCCAGCAAAGCAAAAGCCCCCATCGCCGCCGCGAAAAGGTCAATCGCCGACATAGAGAAGACTTCGATTTCTCGAGAGGCGCGGCGTTTCATCGGGACCGCCCCACAAAATCACCCCGGTTTTGATTGGCAAGTTCCTGCAAGAACACGGTGAGTTTTTTATCGGAGGTATAATCCCCAATTGCGACAGTATGAATTTCGGCACGGCCCCGGTTGCGCAAAGTCACATTACGGATAATCGCGCCGGGCTTTCCGTCATCCGGCGCGCCGTCACTCATGAGAATTATAGCTTCGGGGCGCAAATTCATTGTCCGAATAAGGGCGCCCTGTGTCGGCGTCCCGCCCCCGAACCGCCGGGGCATACTGTCCACAAAAGCGCGGGCCCGAGACAAAGTTGCGCTATCCGCCCGCACGAGCTGCCCATTTGACGGGAAGCTGTCATACGTCGGGCCGCCGCGATATCCGATGATAGCAAAGCGATTATCCGGCCGCATTTGGGCTAGGATTTCATTCAGAGCTTGCGTGACTTTGGATCGATGTGCCTGCATCGACCCTGACATGTCGACAAGAATAACCACGTCGCGCTTATCCGTGGCAAGGCCGAGAATCGAGAACGGGACGCCGCGATTGATAGAGCGGGGCGGCTCGGGGGGTTCGGGACGCGGGGTGGGCGTGGGGTCAGGAATCGGCTCGGGCTGCGGCTGGGGGTCCGGCACTTCGACTTCGGCCATGGCTTTCAGAACTTCTGCGAGCTTGGCCTCGGTCTCGCTCATTTCGACTTCTTTGGTCAGATATTGTTTATCCAAAAAGCGAATTTCACTTTGCAGCGCGCGAATGACGGACATGTCGGTGCGCGTGCTTTCGGCTGCAAATCGGCGTTTGCGAACTTGCTCTTCCAGCTCCTCCATGGACACATCCGTACCCCCTAATTTATAATAGGGGAAAAGCACCAGCACGATGAGGATAAACGCGCCCAGCGCCGCCGCGAACAAGTCGAGCGCCGAGATTGAAAAGACCGCAATATTACGCCGTTGCGATCGCAGGTTAGTAGCCCCCGGTAAAAATCCGCAAGAGGCGGTAAAGCCGCTCTTGCTTTGCCCGTTCCTGAGCGGCCTTGTTCATATCGTCGGAGAGCTGAATGGAATCGCCGAGAATTTCCCGATCCATTTCAGAATTAATCACGTCATTCGAGCGCGCAAGACGTCCATCAAGATCGTCCATAAAGAGCGTTTCGAGCTCTGCTATATCTGTTTCAAACGCTGAAAATTCAACGGCGTCACGTTGCTTTACCAAGCTGCGGGAATAGCTACGCGCCGCATTGGCCCAGACAGCATCTCCATCTGCGCCGAGGCGGGAGAGGCTTTCAGATAAAATTTGGCGCAAGAAAAGCGCGTCCTCAGCAATGGCTGTATTTAGCTCGGGGTTCGCCAAACTTCCGTCAAATGCGAGTAAACTATCGGTTTGGCCCTCAATAAACACATCGCAGGCTGTCGCAAAGTCGACGAGATGGTTCATGCTGGAAACAATGATTTCCGGCGCAGCCTGCCGCAAGACCGGATTGGCAATATCTTCGATTACAGAAAGAACGGGCGTCCCGGGCTCCACCGGCGGCTGTCCGTAATGCGTGAACAGAGCGCGGGTCTGATCATCCGCGCCGTAAGCCACATCGCCGACCAATTTAAAAAACTGATAGCGCGCCGTCGGGTCATCCGTCGGGAAGTCCGCCATTTGCGTAATACACCGATCTTGATTTTGCGCAGCCACAGGTCTGGCATCGGTCAAGCCATACAGCTCGTCCGTTGTCGCGGCCTCTTGTGCGGCGGCGGTCACCGGCAAAATCAAAGCCGCAGAGAGGATAAGGGTGAGGCGCAACATTAGTTTACCGCTCCGCCATTCAGGCCGTCAAATGGGGAGGCGGCCTTTTGGGTGGACGCACCCGTGTCGACACCGGATACAAAATGACGGGTTTTATCTTCGCGGCCGGATTGACTGACGCGGACCGTGCCGTCCGGACGCCCTTGGGCGAAATTTCCTTCATAGGACACACTGCCAATAGAGGTATGACGGATCATCAAGCCGGGACCGTCGGCATAGCCATTTTTCGCATAGCCATAATATTCCATAACCTCATCCCCGGATTCGAGGACGCCTGCACCCGACCCATTTGCCAAGCCGCCATCACAGACACCTAACCAAGTGCCGCGTTTTGCGCCGCCCGGCTCCAAATAGGCGCATTGGGTCGCCACTGTATCCAAGGACCGCTGACGGGATGCGTAAAGATCCTGGAGCTTGGCCTGTAAATCTTCGTAGCGAATGGCGGTGATGGTCTCATTCGAATCCAGCAAATCCACAGTCACCGTTGTCTGCTGCTCCAACGCCGGGACGATAGAGTTGAGGAAATTTGTCCCGACCTGTTGTGACAGCCGCGCCTTTGACCCCGCTTCCGTGGCCGCAAATATACCGCCTTGAATCATGGCTGAACTGGCCGCAGCGCGTGAGCGCTGACGCCGGATGCAGTCATTATATTCACGTTGGGATCGCGCTTCGCGGCAGTTTGAACCGCCGCCCGCCGTCGCGACCCCGCCCGCAACAGAGGCGATAGCCATTAAGGTTGCCATATTTTGCTGCCGCGCCAAGGCCCGGCGCTTTTCCAGAACTTTGTGCTCGGCAGAAATCATATCTCGGACTTGCGCGCCGAGTTCGCCATTATGGATGCCGTCAAAAATACGCAGAGATTGTACGGATAAATATTTCCGCTGTGCATCCAGCAGACGCTCGGCATAGGCTTCGCGGGCGGCGTAATCATCTTCGTCGCTTCCGACAAAGGTCAGCGCGGCAAGACTGGGGTCAAATTCTGCAATACTGGCGGCGCGGCCCATCATGATGGCTTTGTCCGTATCCAGCCCGTTGATCAGCGCAACAATTCGGCGGGATAAGGCATCTGTATAGACCCCGTCTAAAGGATCGACGCTGCCATCGCTCGCGCCTTTCAATAGCGCCATTTCGGACACCGGAATACGAACCTTTTCAACGGGCAAAACCATGGCCGCATTCGTATCAGAACGGGTTGCCAAGGATTGGACGGAAACGGCCTGCGGCGTATCATTTGTAATGTAAGAAATGAAATCCAGCTCCGGGATGACCGGATCGAAATTTCCTTTTTGCAGGGCGTCAATTGTTTGCAGCGCCGCCTCACGCCCTTCCGCCGCCGCGCGGGAGACCAGCGGACGAGAAGCCATCAAAAGACCATGGGTCGGCGCGCTGGCGCGGTGATCCGTGCGGACCGTCACCAAAGGCGTTACCAAATCCCCAAAGGTCAGCGGGACGTCGCCCATCATTTTCTTACTGTCAGGGAAACTATAGGTCGCGAAATCAATCGACACGACAGCGGGTAAATCCTCTGCGGCCGTCAGCGGCTCAGAGGTCAGCTCTCCGCCCGGGCCCAGCTTAATCGCATGCGGCGAAAGCAGCACGCCATGTTCAGGCAGTTTGGCGGCAAGTTCTTTATAAAGCGAGAGCGCAAAATAATTGGATTTGACGACGGAACTATCGGCGACGGCCACCGTCTCAATCGTATTGGTGACGCCTTTTCCTGTCGACCCGCCAATCGCGCGTTTTGCATAGGCGCGGTGGAACGCGTCCTTGGCGTCGGTTTCGACAATGGCAGGATAGCGAATCACGGCCAACACGCCGCCCTCCGGAATATCGGCGCGCAAGGCTTCTTGCGGCACGGATTTTGTCACGACCGAGGATTTTATGCCCTTCGCCGTCGAGGCACAGCCCGTGGCCAATGCGCCAAGCGCGAGAAGAGAAGACGCGAGTAAAACTTGTTTCATCATGACGCGGCCTTAGAAAATCCTGGATTAACCTTTGCTGAAGGAAATTTTAGGGGTGCGCAAGTTACGGACTGCTTATGTAGCGCAATATTGATGCCCGATTACAAAGCTCTATAGGTTGTTGCCATGAGCACAAAACAAAAACATATTACGCTGGCTGGCGATTCCATTTTCGATAATGACGGTTACGTGCCGAATGAACCCGGCGTTATTACGCAGTTGAGAACATCAATACCCAAGGATTGGTCCGCCACGAAGATCGCTGTTGACGGAGATTGCATCCGTCACGTGTATAGCCGTGTGACGGATTTTCCGGATTACATCACGGATTTGGTCCTTAGCATCGGGGGAAATGATGCTCTTGGGTATTCTTCTGCGTTGAACAACGCCAAATCGCCGAACGATATTCCCAGTCTTGTAGCAAAACCAGCAGCCGAGTTTCGCGCGAATTATAAGGCTCTACTGAGCCACCTCAGCACGTTGAATTGTACCCTTCACGTCTGCACGATCTATACAGCTGTGCCGTTTGAAGACCCGCTCTGGCGTCAATACGTGCCTCTGGCTCTCGGACTCTTCAACACGATTATCAAAGAGGAAGCAAAAGCCCTGGGTGTCGGCGTCATCGAGATTGATAAAGTTTGCGTTGACGATGCCGATTATTCAAAAGCCTCGCCGATAGAGCCATCTGCGATTGGGGGACAAAAAATCGTCGATGAGATTATTCAACACCTTCAAAACAAACCCTAGTCCGCTTTCGCCTCCAGCGAGAAGGCGTGTAGGCGGTCGACTTCCTCAGAGACCGTCTCCAGCACGGCGCGGTGTTTGGCGAACGTGTTCATCCCGGCAAATTCCGCCGCCGTAATGACCACGTGAATATGGGTCTCGGCGCTCATATCTTTATCGGGAAATGCGGCTTTATGTTCCGCGGCGCCGCCGTGCCCGCTGTGTAAATGCGACTGGTCCTGCACGTCCAACTGCGACGGAGTGAACCTTGCCTCCAGTTTTCCCTTGATTGCCTCTGCCAAAATGCCCATCTTGCGCGGTCCCATCTGTTCAATAACTTTTCTACAAGATCTTATCTATGGCGTCCGGCTACGAATATGAACCCAAAGGCATTGATATTAGCATCAGCGCCGCGAAAGCAAAAAAGAAGAAAAAGCCGACGGAGCTGCCCTGTGAATGGGCCGGTTGTGCGGAAAAGGGCGGCTGTAAAGCGCCGAAATCACCGGATCGTCTGCGCGATTATTTCAATTTCTGCACCAAACATGCGCGGGAATATAATAAGAACTGGAACTTCTTTAACGGCATGACCGATGAAGATATTCAGGAGTGGCAAGTCGGCGCACGTCACGGGCATCGCCCGACATGGGATGTTCGCAAAAATACGGGCGAACGCGCACAAGCCCAGCGCAAGCGCCGCGCGGGTCATACCTCTGCCACGTCCGAAGGCTATAACATCTTTGGCGACGGCAAAGAGGAACAGACCGAAGCGCCGCGTCGCCGCCTGTCCAAAATGCAGCAAAAGGCCCTCAATGATTTGGGCCTCGATGATACGGCCACGAAATCGGATGTGCGCAAACGCTATACCCAACTCGTTAAACAGCTTCATCCCGATGCGAACCAAGGCAAACGCAATACGGAAGAAAGCTTCCAGCGCGTCGTGTCCGCCATGAAAGTGTTGAAAACGACGAATTTGGGCTAGCGCGTGAAAAGCCGAATTGGGCGTTATCTGACGGCAGGGCTAGGCACGGTCGGGCTTTATGTCGGCGGCGTTTGGTTCGGGACGGAGGTGCTGGACCTGTCCGTGCGCCCGACCAATGCGTTTTTCTATTTTTTGGCGACGCTGATCTCATTTGGATTAAATTACATATGGGTGTTTGCGTCAAAAGCGCGTCCGGGCAACGCGCTTACCCTATTCATATTGCTGCAAGCGGTGGGCGTTGGACTGAACGTGATTTGGGTCGAGGCCGGCCTGCATTTCACCTCTCTCTATCCTTGGGTGATCGCCGCGGCTTATTTTGCCGCATGGCCCTTTCTGTCATTCTCCATGCAGAAGCGATATATCTTCAATCGATAAGGTTGGATTTACCGTAAGCAAGCGGTAGGCTAGGCGTTAAGAAAATTCCGGAAAGACGTTCACATGACTGACTCTCAATTTCCCCTGTTTGCGCCTGACACGACTGTCTCCGCGCGCGAAACCTTTGGTGTTGATTTCGACATGGAGATTCCGGCCTTTTCCAAGCGCAGCGAACATGTGCCGGAAATTGACGACGCCTATCGGTTCGACAGCCGCACGACCCAAGCCATTTGCGCGGGCTTTGCCTATGATCGCCGCGTCATGGTACAGGGCTATCACGGGACAGGGAAATCCACCCATATTGAACAAGTCGCCGCACGGCTGAATTGGCCGCTCGTGCGGATTAACCTCGACAGCCATGTGTCGCGGATTGATCTCATTGGGAAAGACGCGATTGTTTTGAAAGACGGCAAGCAGATTACGGAATTCCGCGAAGGGCTGCTGCCCTGGGCGCTACAAAATCCGGTCGCGCTAACCTTTGACGAATATGATGCGGGCCGCCCCGACGTCATGTTTGTGATTCAGCGCATTTTGGAAGCGCAAGGCCGCCTGACCTTGCTCGACCAGAATAAAGTCATCACCCCACATCCCGCGTTCCGCATTTTCGCGACGACCAACACGGTGGGCCTCGGCGATACAACGGGTTTGTATCACGGCACGCAGCAAATTAACCAAGGCCAGATGGACCGCTGGTCCGTGGTGTGCCAGCTCAATTATCTCGCCCATGACGAAGAAGAGAAAATTGTCCTCGCGAAAAGCCCCGCTTACGATACGCCCGAAGGCCGCGACCTGCTCGCCTCCATGGTGCGCGTTGCCGATATGACCCGCAACAGCTTTATCGCTGGTGATATTTCGACCGTCATGTCCCCGCGAACCGTCATGAACTGGGCCGAAAACGCCCGCATTTTCGACGGCGACATCGCCCAAGCCTTCCGCCTGACCTTCCTGAATAAATGCGACGAGCTCGAACGCCCAATCATCAGCGAATTTTTCCAACGCGCCTTTGGCAGTGAGTTAGAGGAGAGCGCGGTTACGGTAATGGTCGCGTAGTGGCAAGGCGAGGTCAATTTAACGCTAAATCTAAATTTCTATCAGTACTTAAAGACCACCCCGATACAAGAATGACCTCTATCCCTATTTGTAATTTCAGACCCGGGCTCGGCGTGGATTTCATAAACCCGTCATCAGCAAAAACGACACGAGCTTTGCCGAAGCCTTCGACCCGTTCACCCGTAGGAATGTGAAGCATATGAGAGTTGCGCGTCTTGACCGCCGCGCCCATAATCAGAACCACCACGCCGGGTCCTTTGGCGGGGAAGGATGATTGTGATGCTGAATAGATTCTGTCTCTTGCTGCTTTTTCTGACCTTAAGCACATCTTCCGCGCAGGCTTGTTCGGTGTGGTATGAAAACCGTAAGGGAGAATTTGAATATGACCATCTTTCTCCAACGGTTTATGAAAAGGATTGGTCTCCTTTTTCAGAAACTGCCCTTGCCGGACTTGCCAAGGGGCAATCCCCGTTCGACCATATTTTACAGGCGAAAAACGTCTATCTTGCGACGTCGAAACTTCACAAAACACCGATTGATTTGCCATATTTTGATGGCCTGCCAGTCAGCCTTGTCGAGTTTGAGATAGCCGAAACTTTGCAAGGCAAGGAGAAAGAGAGCGTTTGGCTCTCTGAGAATGGGCGCAGCCTGTCAGTTGTTCTAGATGTTGCAAAACTTCCCAAAAAAATAGCGGGCCCGATCAAAAGTCAAACGGCGGAACGGATAGATGCCCATAAAAGCTTTGCCTTTTGGGACAGTCAAGTCGCCCCGAAACCACTCGCCCCGCATCCCAAAATGGGGACAAGCTGTGGCCCCGACTTAATACCTCATGTTTTGGGGGAGACGCATTATATTGTGTTTTCGGACAACGACGGCGCGCAAAGATTTATCCCCGTTTCAGGTAAGCACGACCCGCTGGTCAAAACACTTCGAACGGCGGCCAAGGATAAGACTCATCCACACACGAAAACCCGTGTCCGCCTGTCGATGTCTGTCGAGGATTATTTTCGCCACATCGACCGGGCCTACCCTGTTTCCCTCAGCTGTAAACGTCCCATACTCTCTGCCAATCGCGGCGAGGATTGGTGGGACCCCTTCACCGCGTTCTCTTACCAAGACCGAAGTGTCGATAAGATTGGCGCAGTATTCCAAAGATATGCGGGTCATGACGCAGACAATAACATTGAATTTCTCGGAGAGATTCGGAGGCCAAGCCCGCTTGACCGGCTCAATAAGAACTGGCCCGCGATTTTCGCGTTTTATCCGAACAGAGACACGGGCTTGTTGACGTGTAAAGGCGGAGAGAATTATCTGGTCTATAGTTATGTCGGCGCTGAAGTCTCTTCGACTGACATCACAAATCATACGGGCGATGATTTCGTGCGCCTGCCGCCCTATCGATTTGCAAAGATAATTGACGGCGACATAGTGACGGCCTCTATTCAAACCAATTTCGCCTTGCACGTCGATAGCCGTATCCCATTGGACACGGTTCTGGTCTGGATTGCAGACGGGTCGCCGAGACCCATTGAGAGTTTTGTGAAATGAGCCTCAGGCGCTTTGCCTATGGAGAACCGCAGTGAAGACAATATACCGCGTCATATCCACGCTGGGATTAACGGTGTCCATGCTGGGCTGGA
>CALFWV010000212.1 GCA_937927825.1 uncultured Caulobacterales bacterium
GCGGGTCAGCCGAAGTCTCTTTAAAAGCAGGACGTGCCCGCAGAGCTGTCTTCCCGATGGAATACCAAGGGAAAGAGGAAGAATGTTTTACGCGAAGACGTGTCGATTGGTTTGTAAGACCAATCAACGGCTCTGCGGCGATGGTTTTTGAAGAAACGGCCCGTTTGTCCTACGAGTTGAGGCATCTCTGGCCCCACGCATCGGCTCTCACTCCTAAAGTCCCGGCACCTCTGTGGTTCTCACACCAAAACGCTCAGACCCATCGTCTTCCAAACCAGCAAGCGAGGCCTCACCTGTCCTATGTTTGAAAGAACCTGATGGTTATAGCACGGGTTTGGGTAGGTGCGGATTATGTTTTTGCATTTCGTGGACGCATCTCGGGCAAAGCCCGTGATGACGGGGTTTTCAGCGGGTCAATATAGGGACGGCGGAAATCTGAAACGTGGAAACTCGGATTTTGTCCGTCTCGCGCGGGTTCTGAAAACAACGCAAGAGAGAGCTGAATAGGCCGTGCCAATTCAGTTCCTAGCCAATCAACGTCATTGATTGTCTGCGTCACCCAGTCGACCGAACTTCATATCGCGAGATTAAATCCAAGGCGGCTTTCCATTCAGGCTTTATTTCCAAAGCGGCCTTTAGATCCCGATAGGCCCCATTATAATCTTGTTTCCAATCCAACGCGATGGCGCGGTTATACAGGGCCGCAGCACGGGTTGGGCTGTCTTCATCTTCTAAGGCCGTATTCAGCGAGGCCAAAGCTTCGTCAAATTTCTTTTGACGGATAAGGGAGGCCCCATTGTTCACATAGGCTTGTGTGAGATTGGGGCGGATGGTTAAAGCAGCTTGGTAATCGGCGGAGGCTTTTTCCTGATCCCCTTTGCGCATGTATAGAATGCCGCGATTCACATAGGTCGCGGCTTTATCCTTCATGGACATCACTTCGCCCAGTGCATCCGAGCAGGTTTTAATCGCGGTTCGGCTGCCTTCATTGCCGGCCATCGCATAATCAAAACACTGCGCTGCCCCGCCTTTACCTTGCACGACGAGTTGCGCGTGGGCGGTCCCTGCAAAAGCGGTCAGGCCCAGAGTGAGGAGAGTGAGATGAAATGTTTTCATGAGAGAGCTCCCTGATTTGATTTATTGGTGTCCTATCATATTTCCCAATGTTCACCTAATCACCTTTAAGGGGCGACGGATTAAATCAGCGTCATTTCCTGCAAAAGCGGCAAGACGCCGACAGCGCGGTCCACGTGAAACGCGGTTAGGCCAACAGCGCGGGCGCCTTTTAAATTGGCCTCGGTGTCGTCAAAGAACCAGACATCATTTATATCGCAGCCCATGATTTCAATCGGTTTCAGATAGCTCGCCGCATCGGGTTTGGCCTCACGGATTTCGTGAGAGGCAAAAGCGTGATGAAAGGTCTTTTCCGTGCTGAACATCCTGTTGAGATGCGCCCAATGGAGCGAGTTGGTGTTGGACAGACAGGCGGTGGTGAAGCGCGTTTTCAGCTCTGCCAAAACTTCCAGCGTTCCGGGATATGGCTCGTGAACCCAGCTATTCCAAAGTGCGGCAATATCTGTATCGGGCAAATCAAACATGCGGGGCAGCTCTGCGATGAAATCCGCCTCACTGGCGTGGCCGCGTTCAAAGGCGCGGAAGACCTCGCTGGCATCAAAACGGTCCGACACCTCCGCGCGGGTAATGTTGTTATGCGCGGCCAAAGCCTCCATCCCCACCCAAGGCACAATGACCCCGCCAAGATCGAAGAGGAGGATTTTGGGTTTAGGTGTCATGGAGGTCTAATCTATTGTCGTTTCCGCAGTTTGGGCAGATGTCGGTAAAAAATCCGGTCCATCTGTTTATAACTGAGGCAGAGCATTTTTGGCATCTTAGATAATCAGGAAATAAAGCAAGCTGCTCCTCATATGCCATCGTGAAAGGCGGAATTTGAGGTACGTCAAAATTGCATTTCACCGATCCGACCAAAAAATAAAGCGCTAAAGCAAATCCAAAAATAAGACCAAGCCAGCCAAAGAAGGCAGTAAATGTGCTTATCGCCACAAGCGCTAGAGGCATACCAACATAGGTGTATAGTCTGTACTTTCGACGCCTTTTCTTGGCCTCAAGATATTCGGTACGCGGCTTAAGTTGGGTGAGGCCTAAACTCACGGCCATTTCACAACCGGGGGCATGGAGCTCAAGATTGTTTTGACATTCCCGCCTGTTTTTAACCCAAACGTCGTGCCGCGATCCCAGAGCAGGTTAAACTCGACATAGCGTCCGCGCGTGATGAGCTGTTCTTCGCGTTCTTCTTCTGTCCATGGCTCGACCATGCGGCTGCGGACAATTTTTGCATAGGTTTTGATGAAATGCCGCCCGACATCTTGGGTAAAGGCAAAGTCGGCGTCCCAGTCGCCCGAATTATGACGGTCATAGAAAATGCCGCCAATACCGCGCGGCTCGTCCCGGTGATGAAGGTGGAAATATTCATCGCACCACTTTTTGAACTTTGGATAATCCGCAACCGCATGGGCATCGCAGGCGGCTTTCATGCCCGCGTGAAAAGTTTGGGCGTCAGGGCTGTCTTGTGTGCGATCGACCGCCTGCGTCGGCGTCAGGTCCCCCCCGCCGCCAAACCAATCCCGCGTCGTCACAATATAGCGCGTGTTCATATGCACGGCCGGGACGCGCGGGTTCACCATATGCGCGATGAGAGAAATTCCGGCCGCCCAAAAGCGCGGGTCTTCCGCTGCGCCGGGTACGCGGGCGCGCATCTCCTCATTAAATTCGCCTTTGACGACGCTGATGTGGACGCCGCATTTTTCGAATAATCGTCCGCGCAACATGCCGCCCGTACCGCCGCCGCCGTTTTCGACGTTTCGCTGCCAGTCTTCATAGACGAATGTGCCCGGCTCTCCGGGATAGAGCTCAGCAGGGGCGTCCCGTTCCAACGCTTCAAACTCGGCGCAGATTATGTCGCGCAGGGATTTGAACCAGGCTGCCGCTGTGTCTTTCTTGTGTGCGAAAGGGTCAGTCATGTGCGTCAACTTTGCCGGCAGGTTTCTCCCGCGCCATCAACATCGCGCCAAGGATAATCGGAATGGCGATGATATTGTCAAAAAACGCATTATACCAAATCCACTGATCCGTGGTCAGGATAAAGGCCAGCGGCGTATCAATTGCCATGAGCAGCAGTGTCGCGCCCGCCAAGGCGAAACTTGCGCGTTGCGGATTTATTTGGCCGAGGCCCTCCATATACATGGCCATCCGTTTACCCAGATATCCGCCCTTTAAGATAAAGCCGTCGTAAAGCGCAAATGCGGCTGCGATACAGGCCATGAAGGTCCCGCGCAATTTGACGGCAAGGTCATCTTGGAAGCCCCAGGCGATTCCGGCGCTGATGAGAGACATGACAACACCAAATACGGCAAAGCCGCCGAGGAGATTATGTTTGGTGAAGGGCTGCACCGCGAAGAGGACAAGTGTTGCACCGGCCCCGGTTAGCGCTGCCGTCACAAGGCCGAATTCTCTGGCGACGAAAAAGAAGAGCACGCCGAAACTGATATCAATAATGATGGAGGGCCGCAGTTCTTTCTGCCGCTCCATCATGGCTTTTTCTTGTTCGGCTTTGCTGAGCTCCGCGTCAGTCATTCCAACCTCGATCCGTCATTAAATATGTGGCGAAACTCGCCAGCCAATGACTGCCGGAATAATGTTCGTCCGAGACAGCTGCAACGCCTTCATCCCTATGAATTTCAGCTGCCGCAATAAGGCTCGCGCGGCGCGGATCATTGTCGGGCAGGGCGCGCGCAATATTATAAAGATTCCACGCCCGGGACGAGTTCACGCCGTCTAAATGGACCAGCTTTCCGTCGCTGGCGTCTTTCACAATCGCGGGCGGCAGCCATTCTGCAGACCCATCGGTTGGAATCTCCGGCATGTTGAGATGCAGCCATCGGGCATATTCTGTTGTATCCGGAATCACACGGCGCATCAGATCTGCAGTCATCAGGCAAGGCGAGAGAAAGTCCTCGCCGGAAGGCTCATAGCTCAGCGGGCAATTTTCATCATTTTCGTGAAAGGCCAGTGCGCGTTTTCGAATGAGGTCGCCGAAAGCTTGATCGCCCGCCACATCCGCCCAATCCAGCATGAGCGTGAAAGCGAATGACGTCTGGTTATGCGTGCCCAGTCGAATGGGATAGGCGAGTTTCGGCAGCCAATCTTTAGTGGCTTGAACAATATCAGCCTCCAAAGGCTCCAGCGCCGCCAGCCAGCGTTTTGCATCCGGGTCATCATATTCGCGTAGTTCCGCCGTCAGCTGCAAAACCCACGCCCAGCCATAGGGCCGTTCCCAAGAGCCGCGCGCGGCGCGGCGGAAATTTGCGAGCTCTCCCGCGACATTCTCTGGCGTGATATTGGCGTTTAATTTCGCGATGGCCTCTTCGCGCCAAGCGGCCGTCTGCGGACCAACACGAAGCTGCCGCACAAGGAGCCAATGTCCGTGAACGGCGCTGTGCCAATCAAAGCAGCCATAGAAAACAGGGAAAAGGTCTCGCGGACGTCCGATTTCTTCAGCGGTGTCCGTGGTGCGCGATATCTTGTTCGGAAATTCCTGCTGAACACAATCCAAGGCAAGCCGTGTAAAACGTTCGGATAAATCCGATGAAATCTCTGTAGGAAAAGTGTCGACATTGGGGTTCGACGGAGTTTCAGATGTCGGCGTTGTCTCTGGCGTTGAGGATTGACCGGGTGAACATCCCAACACGGGCAGGGCGGCAAAGACGATTATAGATGCGATAAGATGTTTCATGCCGCGCTTATGGCAGGCTGTCGGTCTGGCGCAAAGCTTCAAACAGCGTGACAGCCACAGAATTTGACAAATTTAAGGATCGCGCCCCAACGGCCATCGGAATGACAACGCGGGCATCAACGCTCTGATGTACAAATTCCGGAACGCCCGATCCTTCAGCCCCGAAAACAAGCGTGTCGTCAGCCTTGAATTTAAAGTCTGAGAGGGATGTCGCGCCTTTGGTTGTCAATAAAACTTGCCGCCCGGAGGGTTGCGCGCGATAGGCGTCCCAGTCCAAAGCCGTTTGCAACCCACCGGGGACGGCATAATCCATGGCCGCCCGGCGCATGCGTTTATCCCCCAGAGGAAACCCGCAGGGTTCTATCAATGTCAGCCCTACGCCAAAACAGGCGCAAGATCGCAGGACTGCGCCGACATTTCCGGCAATTTCCGGTTGGTATAATGTGACATTCATGCGCGGCGCATAGCGCCGACGGGGCGGGGGGCGCAAGACGGAGTTGCGAAATTGTAGCATGGTCACGCCTTTGAAAAACGCCTAGGCATAATATATGGATGAAATGAAAAAACCGAGACGGGATTTTCTATTCGTCGCGACCGGCGCTGTTGTCGCCATTGGCGCGGCAGCCATCACACGACCTTTGCTTGGACATATGGCACCCGCCGGGGATTCGCCTTTGCTCCATGGCTTGGAAGTTGATCTCTCGCTTTTGAAGGAAGGCGAGCAGATGACGGCGACCTTCATGGGGAAACCTGTTGCCATTCGATACCGCACCCCCGCAGAAATCAAAGCGGCGCAGGCTGATGATACGGCGGACTTACCACATACCGAAACGGACCGGTCTCGTTTAAGGCCTAAGCCTGATGGGAAGCTCGATCATCGTTTTTTGGTCTTCTACCCGATTTGTACGCATTTCGGGTGCGTTGTTGTTGGTGAAGCGGGGGATTACGACGGATGGTATTGCCCCTGTCACGGCGCGCATTTTGACACATCCGGCCGCGTCAGAAAGGGGCCAGCGCCGATAAATATGGAAATTCCGGATTATGAATGGGTGTCCGATGGCGTGATAAGGCTGCGTCGGTTGCCGTTGCTTGGATTTTCTTAATGAGTTGGACTGTAATCCGTCCTCAGATTGCGTCGAGTTGCCGCGAATACAGGCTGGCAATCCACATTATATAACGCTAGAGACAGCCGAAATAATTTAGGCTCGCCTGTCATTAGGCCAAAAAGGAGTGGACGCCCACATGTCCGATAGTTCCGCAACACACGCGACCGCAGAGTTGGAAGACGGCTCAAAGCGCGATTTTATTTTTCTGGCGACCGGCGCAACTGCAGCCGCAGGCGCAGCCGCCATTGGTTGGCCGCTCGTGGCCCAAATGGGCAAAGCAGCCGATACATTGGCCGCGGGTTCCATTGAAATTGACCTGTCCAAAGTTGCACAGGGCCAGCAGCTCAAGATGCTTTGGCGCGGGAAACCTATATTTGTGCGTCACCGGACGCCTGCTGAGATTGCCGAGGCAGAAAGTGTGAATGTGGCGGATATTCCCGACCCGCAAGCAGATGAAGAGCGGTTGGTGGCCGATATAAATGGTAATCTTCGTCCCGAGTTTTTGGTGATGGTGGGCGTATGTACGCACTTTGGCTGTGTTCCCGTTGGGGAGGCAGGCGATTTTGATGGGTGGTACTGCCCTTGCCACGGCTCTCATTACGATACATCGGGCCGAATCCGTAAAGGTCCGGCACCAACGAATATGGCCATCCCGCCATATAGTTTTGTCTCCGAAAACGTCATTAAGGTAGGATAAATTATGTCCGGTCCCTCGACTTACGAACCCAAATATGCCGCCGCCAAATGGATGGATCAGCGTTTGCCGATCATCCGTATGGGCGCGGATTTTATGACATTCCCGTCTCCGCGGAATTTGAACTATTGGTACACATTTGGCGGCATTCTCGCCCTATGTCTTGTCGTGCAAATCTTATCAGGCGTTATTCTCGCCATGCATTATGTTGCAGATGTCGACAAAGCTTTCGCGTCTGTTCAGCGGATTCGCCGCGACGTTCCCTTTGGCTGGCTCTTGCAGTCCATGCACGCCGTCGGCGCGTCTATGTTTTTTCTCGCCGTTTACATGCATATGTTCCGGGGGCTTTATTATGGCTCTTATAAAGCGCCGCGTGAGGTCATTTGGATTCTCGGCTGCGCAATCTACCTCGTCATGATGGCAACCGCTTTCTTGGGCTACACATTGCCTTGGGGTCAAATGTCCTTCTGGGGCGCGACCGTGATTACAGGTTTCTTTAGTGCGGTTCCAATCGTCGGTGAGAGTTTGCAACAGTGGTTACTCGGCGGTTACGCCGTGGATAATGCGACGTTGCAGCGTTTCTTCGCGCTTCATTATCTTCTGCCGTTCGTAATTGCCGCGCTGGTTGGGTTGCATGTTTGGGCTCTCCATCATGTCGGACAGAATAATCCGATTGGTATTTCCGAAAAAACGGAGTCCGATACGCTGTCTTTCCATCCGTTTTACACGGTCAAAGATGCCTTTGCGATTGCAGTCTTCTTGGTTATTTTCGCTGTTTTCCTCTTCTATCTGCCGGATGCACTCGGTCATGCGGATAACTACATCGAAGCGGATGCAATGAAAACGCCGCCGCATATTGTACCTGAATGGTATTTCTTACCGTTTTACGCCATCCTACGGGCTGTTCCCGACAAGCTTGCAGGTATCCTGCTCATGCTCGGCGCAATCATTGTTCTGTTTATCTTGCCTTGGTTGGATACGCACAAGGTTCGCTCTATGCGGTTCCGTCCCGTCGCACGTTGGTTTTTCCTGATCTTCATCGTCTTCTGCTTCATCCTTGGATGGTGCGGTGCGGGTGTACCGGATGATGTCGCGATCAAGCTCGGGTCAAAAATGGTCGATGGTGTGAAAGTTGACTCCGGGATTACATTCTACCGTTTGGGACAGGTTGCGACGATTTATTACTTCGCTTATTTCCTTATCATTCTGCCTGTGTTGGGCCTCGTTGAGAAACCGATCAAACGACCGGATTCGATTACCAAAGCCGTTCTCGGCGATGGCAAACGCGGCGCAGCCTTGGCCCCGGCTGAATAGCCGGGTTCGCCCCTCTTTTAATATCCGTAGTTAGAAAGCCCGCAGACATGGCGTTCAAGACATCGAAAAATCTTATCCTCAGCGCAATCCTTGCGGTCGCCTCTGTATCCGGAATGGCATTTGCCGCGGGCGGCGGTGTCTATGGCGATTACAAGATGAAACATCCGGATTGGTCCTTTAACGGCGCCTTCGGAACCTATGACCGCGCTGCTGCACAGCGGGGATATCAAGTTTACCGTGAAGTTTGCGCGGCGTGTCACAGTTTGAAATATGTCGCATTTCGCCACTTAGGTGATGAGGGCGCGCCGTTCTATCTTGAGGATTTCCCAAATCCGAGTGATAATCCATATGTGAAGAATTTCGCGGCGGATTGGCAGGTCGCAGATATCGATTCCGAAACCGGCGATGTGATTGAACGAACAGGTATTGCGGCGGATTATTTTCCGCAACCTTTCCCGAATGATGCTGCGGCGCGCGCCTCAAATGGGGGTTCTCTGCCGCCGGATTTGTCCAGCATGGTCAAGGCCCGCTCTGGCGGAGCGGATTATCTCTACAACCTGCTTATCTCTTACGACACGCCGAAACCGGATAGTGTTGAACTGACCCCCGGTCTGCATTGGAATCCCGTCATGGACGGCGGTAAGATTGCGATGGCAGCACCACTTTCAGATGAGCTCGTGACATATGAGCCAACGGAAACGATGTATAATGGCGAGCTAAAACTCGTTGATCCACCGGTCGCAACGGTTGAACAAATGGCATCTGATTTGACGCAGTTCCTGGCGTGGACCGCAGATCCAAAATTGGAGCAACGCAAGGGCGTTGGGCTGATGACAATTGTTTATCTGCTTATCCTCTCTCTCTTGTTGTTCCTGTCTTATAAGCGGGTCTGGCGGAACGTGAAGCATTAGCGCCCAAACACATGAAATTGAAAACCCGGCCCTTGCAGCCGGGTTTTTTGTTTTGCAGGACAGAGATATGAAACAGACAGATAATACACGGTGGACACTCGGCATTTTGGGCGGCTCGGGCCTCTATGATTTAGAAGGCTTGGAAAACCCCGAATGGGTGAGCGTAAGCACCCCGTGGGGCGCGCCGTCTGATGATATTTTATTTGCAGAGATGAACGGTGTGCGTTTGCGGTTTTTACCGCGTCATGGCCGGGGGCACGCTATCTCTCCGTCAGACGTGAATTATCGCGCCAATATTGATGCGCTAAAACGAAGTGGCTGTACCGATATTTTGTCCATCTCCGCGGTTGGAAGTTTGCAAGAGGCCTATGCCCCGGGTGAGTTTGTCATGGTCAATCAACTCGTCGACCGCACGTTCAAACGCGAAACCAGTTTTTTCGGCAAAGGTTGCGTGGCTCATGTGAGCGTGGCTGACCCGATTTGCGCACGTTTATCTGATTTGGCGGGTGATGCGGCGAAAGCGGCCGGGGCCGTGGTCCACCGTCCGGAGGGCCGCAAAGCGTTGACATATATCGCTATCGAAGGTCCGCAATTTTCGACAAAATCGGAGAGCCATATTTACCGCCAATGGGGATGTGATGTCATAGGTATGACGAATATGCCCGAAGCCAAACTCGCGCGCGAGGCGGAGCTGCCTTATGCGACGATTGCGATGGTGACTGATTTTGATTGCTGGCACGAGGCGCACGGTAATGTCGATGTTGCCAGCGTTATTGCGGTCATGCAGAAAAATTCTGCGACAGCAAAGGCTGCTGTTTTAAACCTAATTCATACACTGGCTCAAACGCCTCGAACGACGTCGCCGCAAGGGATTGAAACAAATCTGGATGTCGCAATCATTACGGCTCCAGAGACGCGGGACCCAAAACGCATGGCGATGTTGGATGCAATTGCGGGACGTGTTCTCGCAAACCCTTAAGGGGTGAGCGCGGTTATAGCTTTATATATGACATAGGACAGAAGAGGTACGCCAAACATAAGGCCACTTATGAGCTTTAAACGCATAGGACTTGCGGGCTCATCTTCGTTTAAACCCGTGTTATTCAGGCTAAGTTCCGAGGCGTCACAGGCTCGAAATTTCAACTCTATCAGAGCGTCCAAATCAGGATGTAGGTTATCACCGAATATATCATCGGAATGCGGTTGAAGGGTCAGGGAACTATTGGGGCCGCGATATGTCATACCGCGTTACTACCAACAGCTTATTACAAAGCTCCTAACGCGGATTATGGGCGCTTTGCGCCCCATAGTGCCTCTTGCCGAGCCCAGCCCTTCAGGCCGCTTTCGGACTTCACCTCGCACCACCCCTCACGGCAATTTTGCAGACGTAACAAGGCTTGAGCATCGGTGCGCGCGACTTCGCGCGCCCGTGCGTCGGGACGCGACCGCAACGGCGTGCTTTGCAGCGCGATAACCGTTCGCACCCCCGATAAGGCCGGTTTTCGGACCCAGGCTTCATCACCTGAGATATCGCGAACTTTCCGCCACATTTCGGTTTCTGCAACAATGAGGAGCGGCAAGCCCCGGCGTTGATATTGCCACGCAATCGGATGATCTCGGCTAGGGCCTGTTCGGCCGTTAACCTTAGAGAACTTCAAGCTGACGAAGCGCGGGACTTTAAACCCCGACGGTGTCCGGTCCGCACTCACGCGGTAAAGATTGTCGGTGCTTGCCGCCGGTACGGGGTCTATCACCCGGGTTGAGTTATCCTGTGCGGCAGCAGGGCTGCTGAGCATAAAAGCGGCCAGGAAGGAAGGGATGAACTTGCGCATGAAAGAGGATGTGCCGTTATTTTGGTTAATGAAGGGCTAATTCGTGATGGAGTTCGCATTGCAATCTCGTCTTATGCGGTCCAAACCTACCCTATGAAGTCTAAGCCCAGAGTTGTTGTTACCCGCCGTCTCCCGATTGAGGTGGAAACCCGCATGTCGGATATGTTCGACACTGTTTTGCGGACGGATGACACGCCGATGACGCAGGATGAGCTCGCCGCAGCGATTGCGGATTGCGATGTGTTTGTCCCAACGGTGACCGATAGAATTGACGCCGCCGTCTTGTCGCACGCACCGGAGAGTTTACGGCTCATCGCAAATTTCGGCGCAGGCACAAACCACATTGATGTATCCACGGCGCATGCCAAAGGGATACCCGTCACAAATACTCCGGGTGTTTTGACAGAAGATACAGCGGATTTGGCGATGGCTCTGATTTTGGCCGTACCGCGCCGCTTGGTCGAGGGCGACCGGCGTTTGCGAGCGGGTGAATTTACCGGATGGGGCCCGACCCATATGCTGGGTCACCGCGTGCGGGGGCGGAAGCTCGGTATTCTCGGGATGGGCCGCATTGGCCAAGCCTTGGCTCGGCGTGCAACCGCTTTTGGTTTGGATGTCCATTATCATAATCGCCGCCGCATCCCAAAAGGTATCGAAGAGACGCTGCAGGCAAGCTGGCATGAAGATTTGGACGCGATGTTGTCTGAGGTGAATTTCCTCTCCATTCATTGCCCGGCTACGCCCAGTACCTATCACCTGATTAATTCGGATCGTCTGTCTAAAATGCGGGCCGACAGCTATGTCGTGAATACGGCGCGGGGCGAAATTATTGACGAGGCGGCCTTGGCTGCCGCGATAAAGGCTGGCACAATTTCCGGAGCGGGATTGGATGTGTATGAGCAAGAACCCGTCCCGCATCCCGATCTCCTGGATCTGCCGAATGTCATTTTGGCCCCGCATATCGGATCTGCCACATATGAGAGCCGCCGTGAAATGGGCGAGCTGGTCATAATAAATATCCGCGCGATGATGGATCACCATGCCGCGCCAAACCGCGTCCTTCCTCCGGGCGCAAGTTTTCAAATTGCGTCTTAAGGATAGATCATGAAACAGCTTTTTCTTGTCACTACAATTCTTTGTCTTGCGGCTTGCTCCCGCGCGGAAACCATCGCGGACGCCGCAGACACGCCGCAGGCTGAGCCTGCCGTAACAGCTGCAGCAGAGGCACCGGCTAAGCCAAATATTACGAGTCAGGATTTGGGCGGCGGTTTTTATATGCTGCTTGGTCCGGGCGGGAATATTGGTGTCAGCACGGGCGCCGATGGTGTTTATATGATTGACGATAAATTCGCCCGCTTTGGCCAAGAAATTATTGATGTCGTTGCAAGTTTGACGGATGAGCCGATTTCCTATGTGCTCAACACCCATCATCACGGGGATCATTCCGGCGCTAACGCCGAAATGAAGGCTGTCGGCGCCACTGTCGTGGCCCATGATAACGTCCGTACACGTATGGGAATGACGTATATGAACCAAGCGTTCGGCCGCCAACAAGACGCCCGCGACGCGGCATTGTGGCCAACTTTAACTTTCTCTGATGAGATGACGCTTTGGTTTAACGGCGACGAAGTGCGCGCCATTCACACGCCTGCAGGGCACACCGACGGTGATACCATCGTGCATTTCGTCGGGGCGAATATCGTCCATTTAGGAGATAATTTCTTTCGCGGGATGCTACCCTTTGTCGATGTTGACAGCGGCGGAACCATCCAAGGTATGATAAAGGCGCAGCAGATTGCCTATGATCTATCAGATGAAAACACCAAAGTTATTCCCGGTCACGGACCTTTGTCCACAAAGGCTGAATTAGGCGAGTCTATCAAACGTCTGCAAGCCATTCATGACCGCGTGAAAGCCCGGAAAGATGCAGGAGAAAGCTTGCAGGCCATCATTGCGGCAGACCCGCTTGCGGATATGACAGAGCTGGAAGGTTTCATGAAAAAGCCAAATGTCATCACGGCAACTTGGCGCTCTCTTGGCGGCGATTTTTAGGTTGTTTGGAGAACCCCATGAGTTTCGGCACCCATGCTTATGTTCCGGATAATCGGAACGCCTCGGTTTTATTTAATTTAAACGGTAAGCTAGTCCCGCGGGATAAAGCCGTCGTGAATGTCTTTGATTCCGGTTTTATGTTGGGAGACGGCGTCTGGGAGGGCCTACGGGTGCACCAAGGCCGCATTGCCTTCCTCACCGATCACCTCGATAGATTATGGGAAGGCGCAGCCGCCCTGGATATCGATATTGGATTAACCCAAGCAGAGGTGACGGAGCGCCTCTATGAAACGCTCACGGCCAATAATATGGACGAGGGCGTGCACATTCGCTTGATGCTGACACGCGGCTTGCGCTCGACGCCCTATCAAGACCCGCGCGTTGTAATTTCTGAACCGACTCTGGTGATCGCGCCTGAATTTAAGACCGCCGACCCGTCTACGGCTGTTAATC
The DNA here is from genome assembly GCA_937927825.1 of uncultured Caulobacterales bacterium. Taxonomy (GTDB): domain Bacteria; phylum Pseudomonadota; class Alphaproteobacteria; order Caulobacterales; family Maricaulaceae; genus Litorimonas. The sequence goes on from CALFWV010000212.1 coordinate 13,173, forward strand.
CTTTGCGGCTTTATACTGTCTCTGTTCGGCGCGGCCGCGCAGATGTGCAGGACCCCGGATTGAATTCTCATTCCAAAATCAATTGCGTCACGGCCTGTATCCAAGCCATTAAAGCCGGCGCGGATGAAGGCCTGATGCTGGATCCGCAGGGCTTTGTCGCGACTTGTAACTCCACACATTTCTTTATTGTTCGGAAAGGCGAAGTGTGGACGTCATCGGGCGATTATTGTCTGGGGGGCATTACCCGCGGCAAAATTATTGATCTTTGCAAAGCCAATGACATTCCGGTTTTCGAGCGCAATTTCCCGCTCGCCAAATGTTACGGCGCGGATGAAGCGTTCACGACAGGCACCTTTGCCGGTTTAGCCCCTGTTGGCGAAATCGACGGACGTAAAATTGGGAGCGGCGAACGCGGGCCGATGGTCGAGCGCCTGCAATCCTTGTATCTGGACCTCATTCACCGGGACACCGCTGCGTGATGATTGCCCTATGAAGATCTGTATGTGGTCGGGGCCAAGGAACCTGTCCACGGCGATGATGCGCAGCTTCGGCGCGCGCGCAGACTGTGCCGTGATGGATGAGCCATTTTTTGCGCCTTTCCTGCAGGTAACAGGTAAAGCTCATCCGGGACGGGCGGAAACACTCGCCTCGCATGAGACGGATCCTATGAAAGTCGCCGAAAATTGTGTGGCGCCTATTTCTGAGACCTATCATTTTCAAAAACATATGCCGCATCATATGTTGCCCGAATTTCCAATGGATTGGGCGAAGCAGGCGACACATTTCTTTCTTCTTCGTCACCCGCAGCGGGTTATCGCGAGTTATGTGAGGAGCCGCGCGGATTTTCACGTGACGGATTTGGGGTTCGCGGCCCAGCGTCAACTCTGGACCAAACTCGGCCAGCCTCCCGTTATTCACAGTGAGAGCATTTTGGAAAATCCTGACGCGGCTCTGCGTGCACTTTGCGCTGCAATTGATATTCCCTTTGATAACGCAATGCTATCCTGGCCGGCAGGCCCGAGAGATGAGGACGGCGCTTGGGCGCCCTGGTGGTATGACAGCGTTATCCGGTCAACCGGATTTGGCGCGCCGCCGGGCGAGTTGCCAAATATCGCGCCCAAGCATCATGCGGATTTAGACGCGTGCCGCGCGGATTATGAAGCACTGGCCGCTCAAGCGGTTAGGGTGTAGCGCGCCTCTGATTTTCGCGCGGCGCGCGCAAGGCGTTGCGTAGAGAAAAAGTTAATGAAAGGTTAATCCCGAAAAGGAGATCTTTCATGACCCGAACATCTATTTTTATTCTCGGCCTTTCAGCCGCACTCGCTTTACCAACCGCAGCCGCAGCAGAATGCGGGACGTTGAAGGGCAGCTTTATCGTCACATGCGAGCAGGGCGTCCAAGTTTATCGCCATAATGCCCTATCCGGTATTCCTGCGCCAATGACTCAAGCTCAGGCTTTGGTGAAGGCCGAACAAATTCGCGCAAAAACGGCACGTCAGCAGATTGCGGCACAGTCTCGCGCTGATGCCCGCAATGCAGATTTACAGGCGCGCGCGCTTTCAATTCGCGACTTTGAGGCCCGCACGAACAATCAAGCGCTCCGCAGTTCGCCTTTTGCATTTAGCACTCCGGCCTATGGGTATGGCATCCGTCCAAGTGTAGGACGTGTTCGGTTGAATAATCGCATACGGGGGCCGAAAAGCCGCTTTAACGCCAATTACTAATTACCGCACACCGCGCATTGAGGGTCTCTGGTCAACTCAATGGTTCGGCCATTGGCCTTAAGCGCGTCAAATACAAAGATCTGCCCGTTCAGCGGCTCTCCGGCACTCGTAATGAGCTTGATGGCTTCCATTGCCATCATCGAGCCTCCCATGCCTGCGAGGGCCCCTAAAACCCCATGTTCCGCGCAGGTTTGTTCGGTTTCAGGCGCGTCGTGCACAAAGCAGCGGTAGCATGGCGCGTCCGGACCGCTGTTAAACACACCAAGCTGCAAATCAAAACGCCCAAGCGCTCCGGAGACGAGCGGAATTTTCAGAGCATAGGACGCCGCATTAATCGCGAAGCGCGCGGTGAAACTATCCGTACCGTCCAAAATAACGTGATGTTTGTTTAGCAATTCGGTTGCATTTTCTGCTGTGAGACGCGTGTTTTGCGCGAAGGTTTTACAATCAGGGTTTAAGGCCGCTAACCTATCCCTCATGATCCGCGCTTTGCTCTCCCCGATATTTTTATGACTAAATTGCACTTGTCGCTGTAGGTTAGAGAGCTCAATGATGTCATCGTCGATGATCGTAATCTGGCCGACTCCTGCCGCCGCAAGGTAAAGTCCAGCCGGGCCGCCTAAGCCCCCTGCACCCACGATAGCGACTTTGGCATTCAGTAGAGCGTTTTGACCTGGTCCGCCGATTTCGCGCAAAGTGAGGTGTCGCGCGTAGCGAGAAATCTGTGAAGAGGAGAGAGCCATAGGGAACCTATAGCAGCTATGAAGCTTTTGAGATAGCGCCGTAAAGTGTTGTGGCGTCACCTGTTCAATGCGCGCTAACAGCGCACTTTTGCTTGATTGAATCCCATAGATTTTTACCGTCAGACT
>CALFWV010000213.1 GCA_937927825.1 uncultured Caulobacterales bacterium
CGCGTCCGGCGTTGATCATGTCCGCTTCCTCGTTTCGACAAACCCGGGCACGGCGATTGGACCTCTGGACAAAATTGCGTCGGGCGGCGAGATGGCGCGGTTTGCTTTGGCGATTAAGGTGGCGTTGGCAGGACAAAATAATGCCGTCATGGTGTTTGACGAGGTCGACCAAGGCGTTGGCGGCGCGGTGGCGGCAGCAGTTGGTAAACGTCTTGCGCGTTTATCCGAACATGCGCAAGTTTTCACGGTGACCCATAGTCCGCAAGTGGCCGCCTGTGCCGATAGTCAGTTCCGGATTGAAAAGACATCCATTGGCGAGACGACGACGACTTCTGTGACGCCGATTTTAGATGTTGACCGGGAAGAAGAGATCGCGCGTATGTTGGCCGGTGAAACTATTACACAGGAAGCCCGGGCTGCGGCGCGGCAATTGATGGCCTCATGAGTGATGAGAAAAAGCGGATAGCGTGGCTGTCGCAAGAGATACGCTCGGCAGATGCCCTTTATTATCAGGACGACAATCCCGCGCTTAGTGACGCAGATTATGACGCGCTGCGCAAAGAGCTTCTCGCTCTGGAGGCTGCACATCCGCACCTCATTCGTAAAGACAGTCCGACCCAATCCGTTGGCGTGAAGCCATCAGGCAAATTCGGAAAAATCAAGCATACGGTCCCCATGCTGTCTTTGGATAATGCCTTTTCAGACGAGGATGTTTCTGATTTCGTTGCGCGGGTGCAACGCTTTCTCAGCTTGCCGGCAACTGCGCCCTTGGCCTTTACGGCAGAGCCGAAAATTGACGGCCTGTCCGCCGCGCTCAGATATGAAAATGGGAAACTGGTCTCCGGCGCGACGCGCGGGGACGGTCAGGTCGGCGAAGATGTGACGGCGAACCTCTCGACGTTGGACACCGTGCCTAAACAACTCTCGGGCCTTGGCTGGCCTGAGGTTTTGGAAATTCGCGGCGAAGTTTATATCAATCATGCGGATTTTGACACAATGAACGCGGCGCAGCTCAAGGCTGGAAAATCCGAGTACAAAAACCCGCGCAATGCTGCGGCCGGCAGCCTCCGCCAGATTGACCCGTCCGTCACGGCATCCCGCCCGTTGAAGTTCTTTGCGTACACTTGGGGCGAGGTCAGCGCGCCCTTCGCCAAAACACAAATGGAGGCCGTTGCAAAAATGGCGGAGTGGGGATTTAGCGTTAATCCTCAAATGCGGCGTCATGACGGGCCGGAGGAGATGGTCGCCCATTATACCGAAATTTTGACGGCCCGCGCCGGTCTTGGCTATGATATTGACGGGGTTGTTTACAAGGTCGACGCATTGGCGTTGCAGGCGCGTTTGGGCTTTGTCTCTCGCGCGCCGCGTTGGGCCATTGCTCATAAATTTCCCGCAGAAAAAGCCATAACGACGATTGAAGCCATTGATATTCAGGTTGGGCGGACGGGCTCTCTAACCCCTGTCGCGCGCCTCACACCCATTACGGTGGGCGGCGTTGTCGTGTCTAATGCGACATTGCATAATGCGGATGAAATCGCGCGTTTGGGCGTAAAGCTTGGCGATAGTGTGGAAATACAAAGGGCAGGTGATGTCATTCCGCAAGTCTTACGCGTTGTCGAGGCAAGCGCAGGCGCACCTTTTAAATTCCCGTCGACCTGTCCGGTTTGCGACGCCCCTGTCAGCGCCGAGGTTGATGAGAAAACGGGCAAGCAAGATGTTGTCCGCCGATGCACCAATGGGCTGTCTTGCCCTGCGCAGGCCGTTCAATCACTCGTTCACTTTGTCTCGCGCCAAGTCTTCGATATTGACGGTTTGGGCGAACGGCAGGTTGAGGCCTTTTTTGAGAAAGGCCTGATCAAAGAGCCTGCAGATATCTTCACGCTCCGCGCGCGCAATGATGAGATAAAGCTGGAAACGTGGGAAGGCTTTGGCGAGACGAGCGCGGCCAAACTCTTTGACGCGATTGATGCGCGCCGCGATATTCCGTTTGACCGGGTTCTGTACGGCCTCGGCATCCGTCATGTCGGCCGCACGAACTCGCGCTTAATTGCGCAACATTTTATCAGTTGGAATAAGTTCCGTGCTGCCGTGTCTGATTTACAGAATCCGGTGAGTGACGCCTATATGGGGCTGCTGGGGATTGACGGCATGGGGCAGGCGGCCTTGGGGGCGTTGGCTGGGTTCTTTGCCTCCGACTCCAATGTGGAAATCGTCGATAAGCTGACGGCGCAGCTCACAATTCAAGACGCGGAAGCGCCGACATCGGATTCTGCCGTTGCCGGAAAGACTGTTGTTTTTACCGGAAAGCTGGAGAGGTTCTCTCGTGATGAAGCCAAAGCGCGTGCGCAATCCCTCGGAGCCAAAGTCTCCGGCAGCGTGTCAAAGAAAACAGATTATCTCGTCGCCGGACCTGGCGCAGGATCAAAGCTAAAAAAGGCCGAAGCCGCAGGGGTGAAGGTCCTGACCGAAGATGAGTGGCTGGCGTTGATTGCCTAATCAGTTTTTCGTTTGCCAAAGAACAGACGTTCAAACCACGATGACATCAGGGTTTGGCCCGCGAAATAACCAAGAACGAGAAGGATTACGCCAATCATTGCGAGAATTCGGAGAATGGCAGTCCGAGGGCTTAGTGTGACCGCCACATAATCTTCGTGAAACTGAACATCTTTCAAAGCGAGGCTGGCAACAGAACCTTTATATCCGGCATTGGTCAAATCGTAAATTGGGACATATTCAAACAAGCCATAGACCGCATTGACGGCTTTGTCTTGCAGCTCCTTTTCATGTTGCTTTGCGGTGTCATCCCGCGTGTCGCGATTGCCTTCTCCGGTATTGCGCGCTCTCTGGCGGTCTAAAAATTTCCGCGCGGCTGATTTGATTTCACCCAACTCTTCCGCTGTTTCATCATCGGTACGGATATCGACTTTCATAGGCGCTATATTGTCTAAATATATCTTGGGCACCCGATACCGAATGCCACTTTTGAAAACGCCCTCAACTTGGCTTTCATATCCCAGGGTAATCGCTGAAAATTTGGTATCAATTTCCATTGTATTGTCAGTTTTAAAGTCAATCGTAGCGGTTTGCAGTTTAATCTCAGTCACGAGAGAACGAAGGGGCGCTGCGCCAATTTGCTGATCCAGAGCGGCCTGTGCCACTTCCTCTGTGATCTTCACTTCAAAGTCTTTGACAAAGACGAAGACGCCGAGCGTGCAAAGTGCGAGGAAACCGAGAATCCCGAGCAGTATTTTTTTTGTCATGAATTATGGTCTTTCGCCATCAGAGTTCGGCGGATCATAGCCTAATAACTCCGCTTCAAATTGCGGGATATCTTTGCCCAGTCAGACCTATTCGCGCGTTTGATGTGGGCCTTATAGGCGCGCTCGTCGTCAAAGGCTTCATTGACAATATAACGCCCGGCAATTTTTGGATGCGGTTTTACCTCGAAATAATGACAACCGGGTTCGGCGCGGGTGAGGCGTGCATGTTCCGGCAGCGCGCGTTTGAATGCTTCGCGGTCGGCCTCCGGCACATCGGCAAATCCGGACACCACATACATCAGGATGGCTTTCCAAGCACATCGATGACTTTTGCGGGGTCTAGGCGGAAATCTGAAAAGATGATTTCATTTTTCGGATCAAGCACGATGAAATAGGGTGTCCCGCGCGTTTGGTAATCCGTCATAAATGTCGGATAGGCGTCTCCTACTTTAGGGTCATGGCCAAAGGGCACGGGCAGTTCAAACTCTGCTTGCAAGGCCGCGACCCTGTCCTGAGAGTTTCGGGGGTCATCGTCGAAAGCCGTGTGAATCACGGCGAGGCCGACAGGCTTGTCTTTCAATCCTTCATAGATGGCCTTCATCGCGGGGAAGCCAAAACTATGACAAGATGGGCATGTGGATTTGAAAGCGAAGATAACTTTAAATCCCGTGCCTAAGTCTGCCAGTTTGAGGGGTGGCCGCTCTGCGCCAGTCTCGTCAATCCAGATTGGAACACGCAATTCGGGGGCTTGGGGCAATGGACGTCTCCTGAATCTATAGGGGCGCGCAGGCCCCCTCAAGCCAGACCTTAACATCCCCATCCATAAATGGCCCGACATGCTTCATAACGCTTGCGTGATAGGCGTCCATATAGGCGCGCTCGGCAGGGGTCAGCATATCTGTGATGATGAGGTCGCGGTGGATGGGGGCCCACGTTAAATTCGCGAATCCGAGCATCTCGCGCTCGCCGCCGTCAATCGCTTTAGGCTCAGTCACATATTGCAAATTTTCAATCCGAATGCCGTATTCACCGGCTTTGTAATATCCAGGTTCATTACTGACAATCATGCCCGGTTCCAGCGCGACTTTATTTGGAGATTTAGAAATCCGCTGCGGACCTTCATGCACGCCGAGGAAAACGCCGACGCCGTGCCCCGTGCCGTGGTCATAATCCAGCCCCGCTTGCCAAAGCGGATAGCGGGCCAAGGCGTCGAGATTGCTGCCCGTTGTCCCGTGCGGAAAGCGCACAGTCGCCAAGGCGATATGGCCTTTGAGGACGAGGGTGAAGCGCTCGCGCATTTCCTGCGTTGCCTCCCCAATGGGGACGGTGCGCGTGACATCGGTTGTGCCGTCGGGATATTGCCCGCCGCTATCGATGAGGAAAAGCGAGCCGCGTTCCAGTTTCTGCACCGTGCCGGTATTCACGCGGTAATGCACGACCGCGCCATTGGACCCCGCGCCGGAGATGGATTCGAAGGAGAGATCCTGAAGGGAGCTATCGACACGGCGGCATCGTTCCAGCTGTGTCGCCGCCTCAATCTCATCGACATCACCGGATTGTGCGTCGGTATCGAGCCAATGGAGAAACCTTACCAGCGCGGCTCCGTCGCGAATATGGGCGGCTATTGTGCCTTTAATCTCAACCGCGTTCTTTTTAGCCTTGGGCAAGGCAACAGGGTCCGAAACAGATTTCACCTTTGCGCCTGCGTCCTCCAACGCATCGACATGCCATGCGGAGGCTGTGTTCGGGTCGGCAATGACGGTTTTATCGGCAAGAGCTTTCAGCGCATCCATCAAGGCCGCTTCGGTTTGTACGCTGACGTCATTCCCGAAATGCGCCCGTACCTTGTCTGACAGTTTTTCAGGCGCGATAAAAAGCTGCACGTGACCCGCTGTATCAATAATCGCAGTGGAGAGCGGGAGCGGTGTACATTGCACGTCGCTTCCCCGAATATTAAGCAGCCAAGCGATTGAGGCTGGAGCCGTAATGAGCGCGGCATCCGCGCCGCTGCCATTTATGGATTGCGCAATTTCTGCCCGTTTTTCAGCATGCGGTTTCCCCGAGAGGGCCTCGGGTTGAATGACTACAGGTGTCAGGGGCGCGGCAGGACGGTTGTCCCATGCGGCGTCTATTGGATTTTGCGCCACGCTTTTCGTTGTCCCGCCTGCGAGTGAGACAGCCTCTCGTATGCGGGCAAGGGCGGCCGGGCTGTGCAGGCGCGGGTCAAAGCCCACAATCTGTCCCGCGCTCACATTGTCTCGTAACCAGCCCGCCATACCCCCGCCTTCAAATTTGGTGAAGGTAAACAGCGTTTCATCGACCTGTTGACGAACCTGTAATGTGTAGCGCCCATCGACGAACATCACGGCGCGTTCGCGTCCGATAATTGCGGCCCCGGCAGAGCCGGTAAACCCGCTGACCCACATCAGGCGTTCATTGCACTCCGGTAGATATTCATTTTGATATTCATCCTCATGGGGGACGAGGAAAAGGTCGAGGCCGGCCGCCGACATTTCCGCGCGAAGTTTCGGGAGGTGTTTACGGCCAAATTCAGGACCACCTGTTACATCATAAGTTTGGAACATATCAGCCATGTCGTTCATCGAAGGTCCAATTCCGCCTGGAAGATATTACCGGGCTATAGTCTTAGTGATGGTCGCTTTTAAACCTGTTGGCGGCAGGCGGGCAGAAAGTAAAGAGGGGGTAATCTGGTAACTGCGCCTTTGGGTTAATCCTCTCCTCGGTATCAGAACCTTTCACGGAAGTTAAAATATTTGCGCTGGGTGTTTGCATTTTTGCATAGCTTCTTTTCTCTCACGTCTGTTCTCGAATTTGAAAGACTGTCTAAATAGCACTCATAACTCGAACGGGAGCATGAAGCTTCGTTCTAAACGATATGAGAATAGACATGACGACCATCTTTAATGGCACTGAATTTGTTACGGCTCCTGCGCAAGCACGCCGTTCTGTAACGGCTGCACCTGTTCGTACGGGTTTGGCTGCACGCCGCGATGCACGCCGCAATCGCCGGAACACGCGCGCTATCTAATCCGGTAGCGTATACTCTGAATAAAGGGCTGCCGGGCGTCTTTCGTAGGATACGAATGACGCAGGCGGCCTTTTTTATGCGGGCGGCTTTAAACCTTCTTCTGGGCCAGCAGCGAGGTCCAGCCTTGAAGGCTGGGGTGCGGCGTGACGTGTAAGCCCGCGTTGCGGAAACATTCGGCGACCTGTTCGGCTTTTTCGTCCAAAATTCCCGACAGAATAACACGCCCGCCCGCCGTCGTGGCGGCCACAATATCATCGGCGAGTGCCATAAGGGGCCCTGCAAGAATATTTGCAAAGATCAATTCAAATTGACGGCCTTTCAAGACCGGACTGTCAAACCCATCGGCGACGGCGGTTTGAATGCGGCCTGCAACGTCGTTTTCAATGATATTGGCGTCGGTGACCATAATGGCGTCGGGGTCAATATCAGTGGCTAGAATGTTCGCATTTGGCAGGGTTTTCGCGGCTGCCATGGCCAAAATACCTGCACCGCAGCCTAAGTCTAAAATACGGACCATCTTTATATCAGCCTCTAAGAGCTGGCTAAAAATGCGTAAACATCCCGCTGTGGTGCCGTGATGTCCCGTCCCAAAAGCCATGCCGGCATCGACCAATAAGGGAACAACATCATCGACGAGTTTATCTGCATCATGAGAGCCATAGACCAGAAAGCGGCCGGCGCGTACAGGCGGCAATCCGGCTTGGGTTTCGGTGACCCAATCCTTGGCCGGTAGCTGCTCGATAGAGCAGGGCAGCTGCCCAACCGAGCCAAGCGTGCGCCGGGCCATTTCGGCAGCGCTCTTCGTCTCATAAAGCCCTTGGACCAACATCTTTCCTGGCGGCGCGTCGAAGAGGGTAACGCTTAGGGCTGTCATCTCGCCTTCCATGCCAAGCGCGTCGGCGAGGTCGAAGGCTATGTCCGGGAGGGCCGTTATGTTCAATGCCCAAGGGCGAGACGCATCGGTCACTACTTGCCGCTCCGCGCTGCAGCTTCGCCTTTTGCAGGCGGCAGGGGTGCGTCTTCGCGTATCTTGCGGATCAGATTTTTACCGCGCAAGGCTTTACTGCTCAGGCCTCGGCACCCGTCGACGTTCAATTGCCCGCCTTTGGCCCCGCAGAGCATATAAGCGATCAATTCCGGCTGTTTCACATGACCATTATGGGCGAATAAGGGGTCTACAAATCCCCCCACAAACGGAAAGACGGGTGGGGAAAATTCGACCCGCATATCCACAACATTGAAACCCAAAATATCGATGAGGCGATTTCTGTCGGCTTCGCTCATCATATCGAAACTTGTGTTTTCATCGCGGATACCTTTGGTCAATAGGTTCCGGTAAAAGGGAACGAGTTCATATGTCAGGAAGTCATTGATTTCCGACATGGCAATAATTGTGGGCCTGTCCTGATTAGAATAAGGTTCCGGAACGACCCGGTCCGTTTCGGAAATGTCTGAGAGACTGAGCAGTGGCACTTGATTGGCGAGCATAAAGAACTGCGTGCCTTTAATCATGTCGTCATACACATTACCGCGCCCGTCCGTCATGGCATCGCGCATAATGTCAAAAGCGATTTTAGAGCCGAGACTTTCCGTAACAAACGCAAAGGGGTCGGTTTCAATATCTCGCAAAGCGGCAATCTGGCAGATGTCTATGTGGTTGACTTTCGCGCCTTGTTTCTCAAATCCGAAACCGGAGGCGTCGAGAGCCGCGCTGCACATAGCGCCGCGGACGGCGTCTCGAATTTGCTCACCCGCTGGCCCCAAATAAAGCACGGCATCAGAGAAGCCGTAATTGACTAATTTGTCTTTTAACTGCCCATTATATTTGCGGCGTAAGGAGGCAAGAGCGCCGAGTTTTTTCTGACCCAAAGCATCCTGCCCAACATGGGGGGCTTGCAGGCTTTCCCAGAAAATATCGTCCCAAAATACGCGGTAAATCACATATTCAATATTGCCATCCACTTTCAGGGTTTGGCGATCCATACAAGCCAAATCCCCGAGCGGCAGCGTCGTTCCCGGAAGCGTTGTCTTATATTGACGTGTTTTTGTATCGGTAATCTGGATGGAATTATAAAGCCGAACGTCTTCATTTTCATCATCGCGCCCGCATTGACTGGCAACCGTTTTCTCTTCGACGATGCCGTCATAAGCGTCCGCGACACCGGTTATAAAAGCGTTGGCTAGCGGGGCGTCTTCAGGGTTTTCGACATATCCAATTCCGTGGAGATAGATGATATTCACGCGAATATTTTCGCCGCTGTCGGGGGCGCGTTCTGCAATACGCTCTAAGCCTTTGAAGGACCCGTTATTATCC
>CALFWV010000214.1 GCA_937927825.1 uncultured Caulobacterales bacterium
AAACATCGCACGGCTTTCATCATCGAAAAGGGGACCGAGCTCGGTGTGCGGACGTTTCAGCCTGTCCTCACGGCGCGGACACAATTTCCGAAATTGAATGTCGAGAAAGCTCGGCTGCAAGCGATAGAAGCCGCAGAGCAAACCGAACGGCTCGATATTCCTGTCGTGCGGAAAGCGCGTCCGCTTTTAGATATTCTAAGCGCCTGGGGCGACACCCCTATCTTATTCGCGGATGAGTCTGGAGCGGCCATGCCAGCGCAGTACGCTGCTGCAAAACAGGCGGGTCCAGTCGCTATTTTGGTGGGTCCGGAAGGGGGATTCACGGAGAGTGAACGCGCCGAATTAAGAGCAATGGACGTTGTCTGCCCGGTCACACTTGGTCCGAGAATTTTACGCGCAGACACAGCGGCCGTCGCGCTGCTGAGTGTTTGGCAAAGTGTGAGTGGTGATTGGTGACCATATTTTTGACGGCTCAACCGTATAAATTCTAACGTTTTTCGGAAATGCCTTTTTCGGCCATATTTCCCCCTGAATTTTACCCTTCTGCTTGCCTGTCATGATTTTTTAACCGGAAATAAAGCCTGTTTTTTCACGAGGCAGCAACTCACTTTGGATAAATACTGCGCGACGGGAATAGCCTGAGAATTGTGGGAAGAGTTAAAATGTTAAAAAAATATTTATCAAATACTGCCGGTAATATCAGTATCATGTTTGCCGTATCGTCCTTCACCCTGATACTTGGGGTCGCGGCTGCATTGGATTTGTTGGGGGCGACAAGCCAGAAGGACAGCATGCAAAGCATGGCCGACGCGGCTGTGCTTGCGGCTGTGACGTCCGGGGAAACGGACCGCGCCAAAATCAAAAAATTTGTCGAAACAAGTTTGGATATAAATAATTCTGATGGGTTGGAGTTAAATTGGGAATTGATAGTGAATGACGAAAGCGTCACCGTTGATTTGAAGTCCCCTTATAACACGATGATGATGGGATTTGTTGGTAAAAAAAGTCTGCCCATTGGGGCGGTCTCTGAAGCAAAATTCCCCTATGACTTACCTATTAACGTCGCGCTGGTTTTGGACCGAACCGGGTCCATGGCGGGCGATAATATGAACAGTCTCCGAGCTGCTTCGGCTGTACTGGTTGATCAGTTTGCCGAATATGATGCTGATACGCGTGTCGCTGTCGTGCCATTTTCAAATTACGTTAATGTCGGCCTCTCCCGACGGAATGAAACTTGGATAACAGTTCCGCCGGATGAAACGATTGAAATTCCGGCAGGAGAATGCTACATGGTTCAACCGACCACCTGCACAACTTATGAGACGCGAACCCAAACATTTTATAACGATGGTGTGCCAGAAACACGCGAATATCAACAATGTACGTCCACCGTTAATGATGGACCGGAGTACGAGTACTGCCCTCCCGCCCGCACGGTAGAACGGAAATGGAACGGATGCATCGGATCCCGTAGCGGTCTCTATAATAAAACGGCGGCCTATCGCGGACAGCGTATACCAGGCGTATTGCATGCCAGTTGCGGCGAAGAGATCCTGGAGCTGACAGATGATATGACCGAAGTTAAAGCCAGAATTGACAGTCTAACGGCGAGTAAGGAAACTTACATTCCAATTGGGCTTATCAATGGATGGCGCATGCTGGACGCAGACCTGCCTTTTGACTCTCTGTCAAACAAGGAAGATAAACGTAAGCGCGCTCTGATTTTGATGACCGACGGTCAAAACACCTTGTCCCTCAGCGATCCCTATAAAGACGGGGAACATACAGGATCAGACCAAGCAGAAGCGAACGCACTTACGAGCGAGCTTTGCAGCAATATAAAAGATGCGGGAGTTGATATTTGGACGGTCGCCTATAACTTCGATGACCCAATTTCAAAAACAATGCTCAGTGAATGCGCGACGAGTTCGGCTCAATTTTTTGACGCGTCAAACCAAGCTTCGCTTGTCTCAGCTTTTGAGGAAATCGGTAAATCGCTATTTGTCGCGCGTTTGTCCCGTTAATTTTCGGAGCGCGTCATCAGAATTAAGGCTTTCGTGGATGTTGGCGGTCAGTTAAACTGACTCCGGAAAGCCTATTCCGGTGCAGCGTATTTGCGGGTCTATCAAAGCTCAGCTTTACTATCTTCATTTAAAATTATTATTCAAATATCACTCCTCAGCATTTAAAGAGGTCGGTGACCGAATAGTTCATCTTCTCACTCTCTTATGTTGGGCCATTTTTCACAAATAAACCTAGCGGTAGGGATTTCCGCATGGGCGCAACTTTGATTTTGTTCACTGACTCAGCGCCCCGCGTCACGTAAACCGTGGGTATGACAGAGCATTTTAACACGATAATTATTGGCGCGGGGCTTTCCGGTATTGGCGCGGCCTGTCATCACCGTCGTGAGTGCCCTGACCGAAACTTTGTTGTGTTGGAAGCGCGCGGGCAAATGGGCGGAACCTGGGATTTATTTCGCTATCCCGGTATTCGGTCTGATTCCGATATGCATACGCTCGGCTATGATTTCAAGCCTTGGACCGATGGCAAAGCCATTGCCGACGGCCCGGCTATTTTGGACTATATCAAGGAGACAGCCGCCGAGTTTGGAATTGAAAATCACATTCGCTATGACCAAAAAGTTACGGCCATGGATTGGAAGTCGGAGGAGGCGTGTTGGCATCTTACCCTGACGTCGGCGAACAGCGAAACGTTCTTGATGAAGGCGAATTTCATCATCTCCGCCGCGGGGTATTATAATTATGACGAAGGCCATAATCCGCATTTTGAAGGGCGCGACGATTTTGGAGGCGACATCATTCATCCGCAACATTGGCCGGAAAATTATGATGTGTCGGGGAAGACAATCGTCGTCATCGGGTCTGGCGCAACGGCGGTGACTTTAGTGCCGAACCTCGCCGAGACGGCCCAGCATGTGACGATGTTGCAGCGCAGCCCGACCTGGATTGCCAGTCGTCCCGACACGGACAAAGTCGCGGATATTTTCCGGAAAATCTTGCCGGAGAAGCTGGCCTATAAGCTGACCCGTGCCAAGAATATTGCCTACACGCGTTTCATTTATAATTCTGCGCAAAAGAAGCCGAAAAAAATGGGCGATTATCTTTTGAAACAAATTCGCAAAGAATTAGGTCCGAATTATAATGTCGAGAAACACTTCACCCCGAGCTATAATCCGTGGGATCAACGTCTATGTCTGGTCCCAAATGGGGATTTGTTTCAGGCGATGAAAGCCGGTAAAGCCGCCGTGGTTACAGATCACATTGACCGATTTGTGGAGGGTGGTATTCTGCTGAAATCGGGAAGAACCTTACCGGCTGATATGATTGTCACGGCAACAGGCTTGAAAGTTGTTGTGGGCGGACAAGCAGAAATTTCGGTGGACGGTGAGGTCAAAAACCTCGCCGATAGTTTTGGCTACTACGGTTTAATGTTCTCGGATATTCCCAATATGGTCTCAATTTTTGGGTATACAAACGCCAGTTGGACGATGCGTGCGGACTTAATTTCGCGGTTTGGGTGCCGCTTGATGAACCATATGGATGCGACCGGATTAGACACCGTGACGCCGCGTGCGCCGGAGGGCCTAACTGCGCGTCCCTTTGTGGATTTCGAGGCAGGTTACATCATGCGGGTGGTCGAACAATTACCTAAGCAAGGGGACCGTGATCCCTGGCAAAATCGGCAGGATTATAAATTCGACAAAGTCGCGTTGATGAAATCTGCTATTGAGAATGAGGGGTTAGTTTTCTCATCGTCGAAAAAACATGTGTCAGCGTTGGAGAGCGTAGCATGAGTGTTTTTCAGGGCAAAGTTTGCGTTATCACCGGGGCGGCCTCTGGCATGGGCCGCGAACTCGCGCGCCAATTGTCGGAGCAGGGCGCTGTTCTGGCAATCTCAGATGTGGATGGCGAAGGACTTGAAGACACGCGAGATATGATTGGCGCGGGAAACCGCATTCTTGTGGATGTTCTGGACGTGTCTGACAAACAAGCGGTTTTGGACTATCCCGCAAAAGTCGAAGGCGCGCTCGGACCTGCCGATTATGTCCTTAATAATGCGGGAATGGCGCGCGTTGGCGACGTGGTGAATACCCCTTTGGAAAGTATGGAACAGGTGATCGATGTGAATTTTTGGGGTGTGGTGCGTATGACGAAAGTGTTCCTCCCGCAGTTGCTTCAAACCAAAGGCGTGGTCACAAATATCTCATCCCTTTTCGGTCTCATCGCCTATAAGGGCCAAGCGCATTATTGTGCGTCAAAATTCGCCGTCCGCGGATTTACAGAAACACTCGCCTTGGAATTAGACGGAACGGGTGTGGGTGTTTGCTGCGTTCATCCCGGCGGGGTGAAAACCAATATTGCCAGAAATGCGATTGTTGATCACATTGAAGAGGGGCTTAGCAAAGCGGAGATGGATGATGAGTTTGACACGCTCGCCATTACACCTGTCGACAAGGCGGTTCAAATAATTCTAGAGGGTACAGCGAAACGTAAACGCCGCATCATCGTCGGGGCTGATGCCAAAATTGCGAGTTTCCTTCAGCGAATGATGCCGATAAAATACCAGAAGGTTCTCAGTTTCTATACGCGGGATAAAAAAGCTCTATAAAGCGAGCCGCGAGACTCAGTTAAAGCAATGGGCCTCGTGCGGACTGTCGAGCAAGAATGTCGGAACAATGATGTCAAAACTCTCACCGCTTTCCGTTCGCATCGTATAGGACCCGCGCATCATTCCAGAAGGAGCAGTTAACGGGGCGCCCGAGGTGTAACGGAAGGTTTCACCTGATTTAACCATGGGGGTTTCGCCTACGACCCCCGCGGCACGTACTTCTTGGACTTGCCCGCTACTGTCCGCGATTTGCCAAAACCGATCTGTAACAGTCAAGTCGCGATCGCTTTGATTATCAATCTCGACTGAGTAAGCCCAAATGAAACGCGAATCTGATGGATTGGATTGTTCCGCTAAAAATTCCGGAACTACGCGTACAATAACGTCGTCTGTTCGTTGTTCATATCTTGGAATAATTGCATTGCCCTGCATGTTTTCCGTCCCCTGATGCTCTCTCTCGTCCAACGTCCCACTCCGTCCTGCCCCTATTAAAATCCGCACAAAGCGGCGAATTTCACTCTCTCAGTTATGACCCTGACGAAGGAATGTCGCACCTGCAAGGCTGTTGCGCAGTGGAGAGCAGAGAAATTATGATAAAAGTCATGTACAGATTTGTGCAAGGAGCCGTTGCACAGTACGCTCTGCCTGCTAGCACAGGGATTATGAAACACGGAATTCTACCCCGTCAGGACATTGCTGCGCTCGTCGCCGGCGGCGCTATTTCAGGCTCGTCCGATGATGCGGCGCATCCACCGTCCATCCAACCCGCCAGTTTAGATTTATGCCTCGGCGATTCCGCGATGAGATTACGGGCAAGTTTCCTTCCTGGGCCCAATAAGAGCGTTACCGAAGTCGTAAGTTCTGTTGTGATGCACGAAATTGACCTAACAAATGGAGCCGTCCTGGAAACAGGATGCGTTTATCTTATTCCCCTCAAAGAAGGGTTGAACTTGCCGAACGACATTGTCGGTTTGGCCAATCCCAAAAGCTCCACAGGACGGTTAGATGTCTTCACCCGCGTCATTTGCGACGGCGGGGAGAAATTTGATACGATTCCAGCGGGTTATTCCGGTCCTCTTTACATGGAAGTTGCTCCTCGAACCTTCCCTATACTTGCGCGGCCCGGTGATCGTTTGGGACAAATTCGGTTCCGCCGCGGCGTCCATCGTCCGCTGGAAACCCAACATGTCAGTATCGATTTGAAAGGTCAGACGGACGGCGCAATCATTGGTTACCGTGCTAAACGTCATTCAGGCCTTGTTGATTTGCGGGGGTTAAACGCTCACAAGGCTTCAGAATATTGGGAGCCATTGTTTGCGCCGAATGGGACACTCGTGCTGGACCCGGAAGAGTTTTATATCTTGGCGAGCCGAGAGGCCGTCGAAATACCAGTTGACCAAGCCGCTGAAATGGCACCCATAGCGCCTGAAATTGGCGAGTTTCGCGCGCATTATGCCGGGTTTTTTGACCCCGGATTCGGAGCGGATGTAGCGGGCGGACGTGGAAGCCGCGCTGTCTTGGAAGTTCGCGGACGCGATGTCCCATTCTTATTACGGCACGGACAAGCTGTCGCGAAACTTGTGTTCGAGCCGATGTCTGACACCCCGGATACGCTCTACGGGGCGCAAGGTAGTCACTACCAAAATCAAGGATTGCGGCTGTCTAAGCACTTTAAATCGAGCCTTTAAGTTCATTTTCAATCAGGAATGTTGTTGTCTAAAATTGCAGTTTGACCCTTGCAACTTGAAAGAAATTAATATTTTTTGATTTTGAAATTCAAAAGGGGAATGCCTTTCAATGAAGACAATACTTTGCGGACTGGCGAAAATCGTCGGATTATCTTTAGCAGTCGGGTTTAGTTCCATTGGTGCTGCCAACGCCGCTCCTCCGCCGGAAGCCTTTGGGGAATTACCTCTCAGTTTTGACGCTGATATTTCACCGGATGGGAAATACCTTGCTGTCATTGTGAATCTCGAAGGCGTTTATTATGCCGCAACAAGATTGACTAATGACGCTCGGGCCAAAATGGATGTTATCTCGCTCGGTAAAGACTTACGCCCGCGATATATTAAATGGGTCAATAATGAACGCTTCGTCGTCTCTGTGGAGAAGAGTGAAAAGTTCCGGAGTACACCATTCACAGTCACGCACTTATACACGAAATCGATTAACAATGATGACGGCCGAATCGTCCTGAAGCCAAAAATTTTCCGTCAATATAATGACCGTGTTGTTGATTGGTTGGAGGATGATCCCGAACATATTCTGATGGCATTCTCTAAACAGGAATTTTACCCCTATCCCGATATTTTCAAGGTAAACGTGGCAACAGGTCGTTCAACTCGTTTGGAGAGATCAAAGACAGGTATTGAGTATTGGTATACGGACGATACCGGTACACCGCGTATTGGCCGCGGAAAGAACGAAAACGGCAAAGATTACATGCGCATCCATGACCTGAAAACCGGCGACTGGGATAGCTATGAAAAATATCCGGGCCTAACGCCCGACACACCAATTTATGGATTTCTAAAAGATGGGACAGAGTTGATTGTTGGCGATTATCGAGGTCGGGATACAATCGGGTTATACATATATGATTTCGAAAAACGAGCAATTACGCGAACACTCTTCCATAATGATGAGTATGACGCGTCCGGCGTGGTCGTCAGTGCGGACGGCGAAAGAGTAATTGGTGCTAAATATGTCGCGGAAGAGGAAGA
>CALFWV010000215.1 GCA_937927825.1 uncultured Caulobacterales bacterium
CTGTGTCGCTTTCCCCCAAAGAGAGTGCGCGAGATTGGCGGGGCACGCAGACGCAGGGCCCTCTCCCCCTGCGTCTGCATTATTTTTTGACACACCACATTGTCATCCCGCACGCAGCGAAGCTGAGATGCGGGACCCAACTGACATTCACGCAAGCGGATGATGATAACCGACAGGTCCCGCATTTACGTCCCGCGGACGTGTGCTGGGTGACATGGGGCAACTTATCCCCAAAGTTAGACTTATGCACAAAAGGACTATATTCCTATCAACAGATAAGCTATGACTCGCAAGGTCTTCTCGCCCTAAGGTCGCTCCATGGTATATGTCGCAGATAATGATTCGATGACGGGCTCTGGAGGTCTAGGAGGTCAAGAGCTGGACTCCACGCCCCAAAGCCAAGAAGCAGAAGCGGCCCTGCTGGGCGTGCTGCTTTACGATAATGAGGTCTATCACAAGATCTCGCCGATTGTGCAGGCCAAGCATTTCTACAATCCCGTCCATGTCCGCATTTTCGACGCCGTTGCGCGCCTGATTGAAACGGGCAAATTGGCCGATGCGATTGTCCTGAAAAACCGCTTCTCCCAAGATGAAACCCTCGTCGATATTGGAGGCGTGGAATATCTCGCGCTGCTGCTCGACAATGCGCCGCCAACGGCCACCGCCACAGAATATGCCAAGTTGATCTTTGACCTCGCCATGCGGCGGGAATTGATCCGCCTCTCGGACCTCATCAAAGCCACAGCCACCGACCCAGATAGCGAAGCCGACGCCCAAGCGCAAATTATCGAAGCGGAAAGTCAGCTTTATAATCTGGCCGAGCTGGGCGGAACGCAGCAAGGTTTTGTCGACTTTGAAACCGCGCTGGTTGAATCCATTGAGATGATGTCCGCCGCCTTTACGCGGGACGGCAATCTGTCGGGGATTTCCACAGGCCTGATTGATTTGGACCGCCAGCTCGGCGGACTGCATAAATCAGACCTCATCATCCTCGCGGGGCGTCCGTCCATGGGGAAAACCTCCCTCGCAACGAACATCGCCTTTCACGTCGCGAAACATTTCAAAAAAGAAAAAGACGAAAACGGGATTGAGAAGACAACCGATGGCGGCGTGGTCGGGTTCTTCTCTCTGGAGATGAGCTCTGAACAGCTCGCCACCCGTTTGCTCGCGGAGCAATCCGGCGTGTCCTCGCACCATATTCGTCGCGGCGATATTACTAGCGCCCAGTATGAGCATATTCGCGATGCGGCGGATGAGATTATCCAAATTCCCCTTCACATCGATGATACGGGCGGCTTGTCAATTGGGGCGCTGGCTGCGCGGGCGCGACGGTTGAAACGCCAAAAGGGCCTCGACTGTATCGTCGTCGACTATCTGCAGCTCCTCACGGGCGGTGCGGGTATGAATTCAAATTCAAACCGCGTGCAGGAAGTCTCGATGATTACCCAGGGGCTCAAAGCCCTCGCCAAGGAACTGGACGTGCCCGTCCTCGCCCTCGCCCAGCTCTCTCGCCAGGTCGAACAACGCGACGATAAACGCCCGCAGCTCTCAGATTTGCGCGAATCCGGCTCGATCGAGCAAGACGCCGATGTCGTGATGTTCGTCTTCCGCGAAGAATATTACCTCTCTCGGACAGAGCCGAGCGAGGATAATGTCGCCGAACATGAAGAGTGGATGGCGAAAATGGAAAAACTCCACGGCAAAGCCGAAGTCATCATAGGCAAACAACGCCACGGCCCGATTGGGACGGTTGCTCTGTCCTTCCAGCCTAACCTGACGAAATTCGGAAATTGGGTCGAGGAAGATTTTGGTTCCGGCGGCGGGAGCGCCTTCTAAAAGGCGCATTGGAAAAGGCCCTTGTTTGGAACTTTAGCGTGAGCGCATCGTTCGGTCCTATATGTGGCCATAAAGGAATGTGACATCGCCTATTTAGAAACAGTCTTCATCATTTGGTGCCTATGCTTGCTGATTGGGGCCTTAATCCCGATGTTTCGGGTGAAAACATGGTGGCTGCGCGCCTGGACTTATGCGCGAATTCAAATCCTGTGTTTGACGGGACTAACCTTTGTCGCCGGCTTATTTTTGTTCAATTTGCAGTCCGTTTGGGGCACGTCAATCGCGATTGGGGCTGCGATAATTTCGGCCTTATGTTTGCGGGATATTTTGCCTTTCACACCGCTGGGTAAAAAACAGGTTTCGAACATCCCTCAATCAAAAAACAACAAGGCTGTAAAATTATTCGTCGGCAATGTTTTGATGGATAATCAATCACATCAACCCCTGCTGGATATGATAGATGAGACGGCGCCCGACATCGTATTTCTGGTCGAAACTGACCAAAGGTGGCGCGATTATATGGCTGCATTGGAAGATAAATTTGCCCACACATACCTCCTACCCCTGCCCGATTATAACGGCATGTTATTCTATTCCCGCTTTCCGATTTTGGACGTGCGCGAGCGTTACTTAGTTCAAGATCACATTCCGTCTCTCACCCTGACCCTTGACTTAGGGGACGGCGAAATTTTGACATTTTATGGTTTGCATCCCCGTCCGCCACGTCCGCAAGATGATACCGCTGACTTGGATAAGGAACTCGAAATTGTCGCCAAAGAAGTCAGCCAAATAAAGACGCCGGTCATTGTTACGGGCGACCTCAATGATGTCGGGTGGTCCACGACAACCAAAGCCTTTCTGAAGACAAGCAATCTGAAAGACCCCCGCCGGGGTCGGGGATTATATAATAGCTATAATGCCAAAATCCCGGTTGTCAGATGGCCACTGGATCACACCTTTCATTCAGATCACTTTGGTCTGATATCCCTAAAACGTATGCCCGCATTTGGCTCGGATCATTTTCCGATTTTTATTGAACTCGGATTAGAAACATAAGTTTAAACCTATAAGAATCCTCAAATCGGCGTGTCTGTCAGACCAACAAAAACAATGACTTATATAAATTTTTTAGAGAACAATCCTCACTTTCAAAAGCTGTGCTATATTGAACACGTTCTTTCAAACATGGGACTGGGTAGGACGTCACCTTCCTGTTTGAAAGACGGTGGGTCTGAGCAGCTTTGTTGTGCAAATCGCATTCGCGAAATGCACTAGACACCAAAGCCTGTGCCGGGAATTTAGGAGTGAGAGCCGATGCCTGGGTCCAACGCTGGCCCAACTGGTAGGACAAACGGGCCGCTTCTTCAAAAACCATTGCCGCAGAGACTGGCAATTGGCGCAAGCCAAATGCGGGGGGTTGGATTAGCAATCCAATCTTTGCCTTCTGTAAAACTAACTTCCCTTCTGGTATTCCATCAGAAGACCAACTCTGCGGGCAAGTCCTGCTTTTAAAATGCCTCGGCTGGCCACGAGTTGAAACTGTTGTTTCAACGGATTGGCAGCAGCAACGTCCGCTTGGGCACTAATATTTTGACCGCTCACCATTGGGCCGGTTCGCATCCTCCAGAATGCGGCGCTTAATTTGCGCGAGGGTGAAGCCGATGGATTTTCGCTTGAAAAGGATTTTATCCACCGCTGCCAATTCATAGCGGTAGGCGGCCTCATGATTTTTCATCAGATCGGTGTGCAGGGACCGTATCATAATCATGTGCCCCCCGCGAATGAGGACAAAATAAAAGGCAAAAAACCCGACAATGGTTGCATTATGATCTCGGAACCGCGGCGCATCAGAAATTGTGGAAAAGGCATAGAGAAAGACAAGCAGAACCAACATTGTCGGCAGCACAATTCGTTGCAGCCAAACCCGCAGGCACAGATGTTTCGCGATGAGGGTTTCCGGTGTCATCTTCCAGTTCCATACGCTCATATTTGCCTTTTGGATATGGGGCAATTTGACGGGTCTGACTGTCGCTTGTGTCTTGACGTTGGGGGGCGAGACTGAAAAGAGCCGCGCGAGTTCAAAATTTAAATGTCGGAGTCCCGTTATGGGTTTTAAATGCGGTATTGTTGGTCTGCCCAATGTTGGCAAATCCACCCTGTTTAATGCGTTGACCAAAACGGCCAATGCACAGGCAGCGAATTATCCTTTCTGTACGATTGAACCAAATGTTGGTGACGTCGCCGTGCCGGAGCCAAGGCTCGACACGATTGCGAAAATTGGCGGCTCTGCGCAGATCATCCCTGCCCGTATGAATTTTGTTGATATTGCGGGCCTCGTCAAAGGTGCGTCGCAAGGCGAAGGCATGGGCAATCAGTTCCTCGCCAATATTCGTGAGACTGACGCTATCATCTATGTTCTGCGGTGTTTCGAAGATGATGATATCACCCATGTCGAAGGCCGCATTGATCCGATGAGCGATTTTGAGACGATTGAGACAGAACTGATGCTGGCTGATTTGGAAAGTTTAGAAAAGCGTAAGCCGGGCCTTGAAAAAAAAATCAAGCAAAATGACAAGGATGCCCTCCAAACTATTCGGCTTATCGAGCTCGCTATCGCAGCTCTTGAGGACGGCAAACCGGCCCGCACGGTCGAGATTGACGACGATGATAAGAAAGCGTGGCGGATGCTACAGCTACTGACGTCCAAGCCTGTTCTCTATGTCGCCAATGTCGACGAAGACAGTGCAGCCAGCGGAAATGATTTCTCTGCCAAAGTTGTTGCCCATGCCGACTCTGAAGGGGCGCAGGCGGTTATCATTTCTGCCCAAATCGAATCTGAAATGGCTGTCTTGGAAGATGAAGAACAAGCTGAATATTTGGACGCCATTGGCTTGACCGAACCCGGACTGAACCGCCTGATCCAAAAAGGCTACGCTTTGCTGGACTTGCAGACCTATTTCACAGTTGGTCCAAAAGAGGCGCGCGCTTGGACATTCCAAAAAGGATGGAAAGCCCCGCGCTGTGCAGGCGTCATCCACGGGGATTTTGAAAAAGGCTTCATTCGCGCTGAAACCACCGCCTATGAGGATTATGTTGCCAATAATGGCGAACAAGGGGCGAAAGAAGCGGGCAAAGTCCGCCAAGAAGGCAAAGAGTATGTTGTCAAAGATGGCGACATCATGCTCTTTAAATTCAATGTTTAGTTGTATTTCAGTCACTTAGGCGAAATTTAACGACTCACGACCACATTACGGGCTCCTAAATCGGAGCTTTGTCCATGCGAAAAATTCTACTGACGGCCCTCTTCACAGCGGCTGCTTGGCCTGCCTTTGCAATGGATTCCGGCGATGCCGCCTTTGAGCTTCTGTCGCAATATGCGGTGGAAACACAAAAGAAAAATTACATCAAATTGCAGAGCACGATTAATCCAGCGGATGCCATGGAAATAGATGCCAAATTTTCTGAAGTCTATGGCGATCCGGAAATCAACCGATCCGGCCTTAAAGTTTGGGAAATAGACAACACCAGCGGGCAAGGGGCTAAACAAACAACACTCATGTGCGGCCCCGACGGTAAAGGCGGCTTATTCATTTCAGCAGATCGGCGCGGCAAAGCCATAAACAAAATGGCAAAGGGTCAGGAAAAGCAATCGGGCGAGAAGCCGAAAGCGCTTGAGATAACAAATATGAAGACGGGCCCAGTGTCGTATGAAAGAGACTGACCCTGATGTGAAAATTAAGACTTTTACAAGCTTACCCGCCCTATCCTTTGGACAAATCCAGCGGTGGGAACCGTGTAGGATGTGGGATAATTTAAATGCAGGCGTTTAGCAGCATATTTGCGCGTATCATTTGGGTGATGAGCTTTATCGTCATCCCTACATATACGCATGCCCAGACTTTCACTAACACAACGGCAGGCGTCATTGATGACAGTACCTTCTGCGCGGGCGGAACCAACGCCAATGGGAACGGCGTTATCAACGACTTGGAACGGACTTTTTCGGTTAGCGGCCTAACGGCCGTTACGGACCTGAACGTGGGCCTCGTCGCCGCACACACGTGGCGCGGAGACATGGACGTCAGGTTGGAATCGCCTCTGGGTACGGAAGTGCAGCTCATTGTTAGCGACACCTCCGGCGCCGGCAACCACGACAATTACAATATCGAACTCAGCGATGAGAATTTAGAGGATGTCAATACAGGGTCCCACGCAACCGCGAATGACACGAACCCGCCTTATTACGAATTTTCCGTCAGGCCCGATAACGCGCTTTCTGCTTTTGACGGGGAAGACCCAAATGGGACTTGGACGCTAAAAATCTGTGATGATTACACGGGCGAGATTGGGAATTTCATTCAGGGCGAATTGACCTTTGCAGGCACAGGCGCGGACCTGTCTTTGTCGCTGACAGCTAATACGGAATTTCCCACGACAGGCGATACCGTCACACTTACATTGACCGCGTTTTCAGAAGGTCCGTTGAACTCCACCCCGACAGCCCAATTAAATCTTCCCGCCGGTGCTAATTTTGTGTCCTCCTCGGGCGATGGCTCTTATAATAGCAGCTCTGGCGTTTGGAGCATCGGTAGTGGTTTTGCGCCCGGCACACCTCGGTCACGTATAATTGTTATTTCTTTGCCCGCGACAGGCAGCTTCCCTATTAACGCCGAGATTTTTTCCTCAAATCGTACAGATCAAGACTCGACACCTAATAATGCCGTCACGACGGAAGATGACTATTCAGAACTCACCTTAATCGTACAACCCTCCTCCGTAGCCCCCGCGCTAAACTGTCCGGCAACTGATAGATTTGAATTAGCCTTCACAGCGCCAGGAACAACAAATGGTTGGACCTCAGGAAGTTTCGCCGAGAGTTATTCGGCGTTTGACCCCGTGAGTGCATCAAACATTGATTTGAATTTTGCACTTTCCGGCGACACGGGGTTTTTAGGAGCGGTTGGCGGCGTAAACAGCCCGGTATCACAAACCACATACACAGGCGGTATTTCACCCGCCGAACATAGTGTCGCAATCGCAGCAGATTTCGATACAACAAACCAATTCGTAACCATGGGGATAGACGTCGGAACAACGGGAATTGGTGTAGAGGCTCTGCAATTCACCATTTTCGATGTAGACTTGGGCGGATGGACGGATCGCATCGAATTTCGAGGTTTCTTAGATGGCGTCTATGTTTCCCCGCTCCTAACGCCCAGCGCACAGAATTATGTATCTGGGAATGAAATTATCGGCCAAACAGGAAATGCGGGTCAAACATCGAGTGCAGGCAATGTAACTGTGACGTTCAATGAACCCATAGACCGTGTTGAATGGGATTATGGCAATGACGCAAGTGCGGGTCCCAACCCTGATTTCCAAATCATTTCAATGCATACTGTAAACATGTGCGGCCGCCGCAAGGCAGATTTAGAGGCCATCAAAACTGTTGAGGTCTATGATCCAAACGCTTTGGGTCTGTATATGACTCCGGGCAATGAGGTTATCTACAAAATCATTGTTACAAATTCCGCAACGGCAACAGCTACGGCCGAGGATGTTGATATTTCTGATACGCTACCCGATAATTTGAAATTCGTCTCGGCATCCACTATCGGATTTACCGGCGGTGGATTCGGAACGCCTAACCTCCCGGCGACCAACACCGATTGTGCAGTCACGCCTTGCGTCGTTAGGTTTTCAGGCGGCGATGTGCCAATAAACACAACAGCTGAAATCGCTGTCCGCGCAATTATTAAATAGTCCTGTTACAAATTGACCGCGTCCGTCTCCGGCAAAATATGTGTCTCAGCAAAAGCCAATGCTTCCCACTCTAGAAAATGTTCGTCCGTCATAAGTTCGGAAATATACACGTCTGACCGTGTAGAGCGTGGAAGGCCATAGCTTTCAAAGCGGGTTGCCACGGGCAGATAAAACGCATCCGCAATTGTCCAATCATTAAACAGAAATGGTCCATCATGACGGCCCAATAATTCGTCCCACATTGCAGAGATTTCTGCCGCCTCTTTCAGACAATCAACTGGCATCGGGCCTTGGGTGCGTCGCCGTAAATTCATGGGCGCTTCTCGGCGAATAGCTTCGAATCCCGTGTGCATTTTCGCGACAACGGCTTTGGCTTCTGCCCAAAGCGCTTCGTCCTTGGGCCAAAGGTTCGGCACGGCTTTTGCGCAAAATTCAGCAATGGCCAGGCTATCAGGGATAACCGCTCCGTTAACATCCAACACCGGAACGGTCCCGGCATCGCTGACTTTCAACAAAGCGTCCTTATATCCGGGGACATCGAGGTCAATCATCACGGATTGAAACGGAAGCTCCGTCTTCCGCAAAATCTGCCAAGCCCGCAATGACCAAGACGAGTAGTTATAATTACCGATATAGAGCGTCAGATTAGACATTAATAACCCATAAGCTTTAAGGCCGCGAGGAGCTGCGGTTTTTCCGTGGAAAATCCTGACCTCACCCAGAGCGCCTCCAACGCTTTTAGGGCCTTGCCCATGCCTGGCCCTTTTGAAACGCCAGCCTCAGCCAAGTCTTTTCCTGTGACGGGAAATGTGGGGGCTTGCCAGCCTAACGCAAGGTCGGCCAGCACCATCCAACGGGCCGATTGAATGGCATCGGCTTCCCCCGCAGCGCGCAATCGGGCGCGGTCAAAAATCACAGTTTTTCCGGACTTGTAAATCGCCGCCAACCGATCCCGTTCTGCCATATCCGTGGAGAGTTGAGCGTCGTCATCCGCCCAGCCGCGCAAACGAGCGGTTTCGGATTTACTCATTTTCAACCGCTTTGTCAGCAGCGCCATTTGCAGCGGCTCGCGGGCGCTCATCGCCATCAAACGTAACAGTGGGTCAGGTTTGATCCCTTCTCTGGATTCAAGTCTAACCAAGGCCTCCAACCCATCGACATTATTCGCCTCCGGGAACACGGTTTCCAAAATACCGTTCGTCAGCATAATATGGCAGGCACGCACAGGATTGCGCGCGGAGAGAAGTTTTTTCATCTCCGTCCAAATGCGTTCGGCCGAGAGTTTTTTGATGCCGGATTGATTTTCGCGGCAGGCCTTTAACGAGGCCGCGTCAACTTTCTCCCGCCCGCCGTACCACGCCAAGAACCGGAAGAACCGTAATATGCGCAAGTAATCCTCGCGAACACGTTGATCCGCCGCGCCGACAAATCGAAACTTACGCACTTTTAAGTCGTCCAATCCCTGTCCGGTTGGATCAAAAACCTGCCCCGACAGATCAGCATAGAGGGCATTTACCGTTAAATCCCGGCGCTGCGCATCCTTTGCCCAATCTCTTGTATAGGCAACAACCGCCCTACGGCCATCCGTTTCAACATCGCGACGCAAGCTGGTGATTTCATAAGGCGTGCCGTCAATGACCGCCGTAACGGTACCGTGATCAATCCCTGTTGGCACGTGTCGAATGTTGGCTTTGTTTAGAGCTTCAACGACAGCCTGCGGCTCCAACTGACAGGCGAGATCAATATCGCCAACGGGCTCATCCCAAACCGCATTTCTCACGCACCCGCCAACGAACCGCAGGCTCTCGTCCGGCATGGCAGCGAATAACGCGAGAACGGCCTCGCTTTGCATCCAAGAGAATTGTTGTTGGGTCAGCTTCATATGCGCGTCATAGCCTACAGTACCAGCGCGTCCATCCGTTTACTGCCGAATTCGATATATTGTTCCGGATAGGGCTGAATCTCTGTCTCCATTTCGAGAGACTTTAGCGTCAACCAGTTCCGGCCTGATGTTGGCTCATGCGGAATGGGGTGATAATCGGAAAATGCTAATGCTTCAGCCGCATCAACGAATTTCCAGCCATCTGCCCGCAACGCCAGCAAGACATCTTCCAGAAAATGGCCGTTCAAAACATTATGATGCATGAGGGTCAAATGCGGCAAGGATGTGAAGCCCAAAGTTTGCGCAACATCGTCCCAATGATTTGAGAGCGTGAGGCACATCTCGACATAATAATCTCGATAAGGCGCGAGATTGGTGTTCGGATTAGCCTTTAGAGCGGCTTCCAATCGGCTGGTGGTGTACCAATCCACGCTGTCCATCGTAACAGGTGCGTTGCGGAGACCAAAGCTCTTGAGACCAGCAAAGAAGGCTAATTGTTGTGCCCTATCTCGCCCGTCATCCAGAAATGGAAAGCGGAAGTAAGTCGACGTGCCCGGAAGTGTATTTAGATAATTTTGATTTTTTCTAATGTCGGCTAAATAAGTAGCTTTATCTGTCTTATTTGCATGCGCATGCGTCCAAGTGTGATTGGCAATGACATGCCCTCGCGCGAGCCACTCCAGAACAACCTCCTGCCCCCACGCGGAATTGACAAAGCTCCCTGTGACAAACCCTGCAGCTTTGTGACCGACGGCATCGAAAGCCCTCAAAATATTCTCGTGCCGATCCTTTTGAGAAAGACCGATATCAAATCCCACATTAAAGTCATCTATTGTGATGGCCATGCGCTTTTGATGCGTTTGGGACGACCGACCGTCACCGCACGCCGAAAGCGCCGCCAGACCCGTCAAAAACATCCGCCTGTCAATCATGTCTCAAATCCCCTTTGCCAAAGACGATAGATTGTCATCGCCGTCATGCCCCAGATATTCCGGTGCCGACCATCGGCTTCATCATAGGGCATATCAAACAGTACATGATCCTTGCCGTCAAAAAACACCTCGCGGCGTTTGTGATTATCGGAGTTCATCAAGAAACTGAGCGGCACCTCAAAAGCGCTCTCGACTTCGCGCGGATCGGGAATGATGGCGGCATCGGGTGAAACAACGCCGACGAATGGCGTGATGCGGTACTGGCTGACAGCGTCGAAGCTCGGCAATCGCCCCAGTAGCTCAATGTCCTCAGCACCGACGCCGATTTCCTCTTCCGTCTCCCGCAATGCCGTTTGCGCGATTGCCTCGCCGACCTCGGCCTTACCCCCCGGAAACGCGATTTGACCGGCATGGGACGGCATCGTTTCGGGACGCTGCGTGAGAATGACTTGCCACTCATCGCGCATCACCAACGGAAGCAGCACGGCGGCCTTACGCTGTCCGTCACGTTTCACTTGATCGGTCCCATCTGAGATTTCCAAAGGAAGCAAGGCAGACCGGACTTTATCTAAAAAGACATCAGACCTCATGTGATCCTGCCGGACCGAGACCATAAAACTTGCCGCCCGCCCAAACACCGAGTTGTGCGCCGTCCGAGGTTTGACGTTCGACCGCCAAATCGACCAGTTCGTAAAACACAGGACGCGACAGAGATGCCTCAAGCCGTCCCCATACGCCAACGTAAGGATCCGGTTCTCCCGTCTTGGGGTCTGTTTCGATACGGAGCGGCGTTTCCTCACTGACTTCGACGACATCATTCAGGTTCGTTGTGAAAAAGAGCCTTTGGTCACGCCCCTCTCCCTTGGCATCTAAACGTACGGCAACAAAATGTGCCCGTTCCACCGAGATGGTCAGTTTTTCTGCAGGCGTCACCAAATATGTAAGCCCATCTTCGTCTTTTCGCAGGACAGACGCGAAGAGCTTTACCAGCGGCTCCCGCGTTATACGTGACCCCTCATGCCACCAAGAACCATCGGATTTGATGATAATATCGATTTCACCACAATGATCGGGGTTCCAACGCTCCACCGGACGGCGGTCATCCGACGTATCGGACAAGGCTTTCATCAAATCTTCGAGAGAAAACTGCGACTTACTGCCATTTAAGGTGTTTGGGGTGGACAATGGTTTTACCAGCTTTCATTCCAAGTGTTTATATGAGTCACTTCAATACTATTCATAGGCCATGATTTCGATGCAAGATATTCCCGCGAACATAGAAAAATCCGCAGCGGCGGCGAGTGACCGGCTTCGCACCGCCCGTGAGAACATTGGTAGCGTGGTTTACGGACAGGACAAAGTCGTCGAACTGGCTATAGCGGCCATTCTTTCGGGCGGACACGCTTTGCTGGTCGGGGTGCCGGGATTGGCCAAAACCCTGTTGGTCGAAACCTTAGGTACGGTGATGGGATTGGAGGATAAGCGCGTCCAATTTACGCCAGACCTCATGCCGGGGGATATATTGGGCTCAGAAGTCTTGGAAGAGACGGCCAAAGGCAAACGCGAATTTCGTTTTATCCCCGGCCCTGTTTTCACCCAGCTACTTATGGCGGATGAAATCAACCGCGCCAGCCCGCGAACACAATCTGCTCTTTTGCAGGCAATGCAGGAGCGCTTTGTCACGATTGCAGGCGTCCGTCACGATCTGCCGAAACCGTTTCACGTCTTGGCGACACAAAACCCGATTGAACAGGAAGGAACTTACCCCCTACCAGAGGCGCAACTTGATCGTTTCCTGCTCCGTATTGATGTCGATTTTCCGACATTGGAAACAGAGCGCGACATTCTGGTCCGCACAACGGGCGCCAATCAAGATAGCGCCAAGAAAGCGATAACGCCAAAACAACTCATCGATATGCAAACTTTGGTGCGCAAACTCCCGGTGGGTGAAAATGTTCTCGGCGCCATCCTGACGTTGGTACGCAATGCCCGACCTGCGCAAACGGACATAGAGAGCATTCGAGAACAAGTCAGCTGGGGACCCGGCCCTCGCGCCGGTCAAGCCCTCATGCTGGCGACCCGTGCCCGCGCTCTGATTGACGGGCGGCTGTCTCCTTCAATTGACGATGTTCTGGAATTGGCTGGGCCTGTATTGTCGCACCGCATGGCGCTAAACTTTGCCGCACGGGCAGATGGCCAAACCGTCAACAGCGTTATTGACACATTGAAAGACCGTATACGGTAGATGGCTCTCCTCGCCCGAAAGCAAGATATCCGGCGGCGCGCCCTGTCGCTGTCGCAAGGCTATCCGGCGCTTCTAGCTGAAGCGGAACGTGTGGCCGCTGTTGTCGCGTCAGGTGTTCATGGACGTCGCCGGGCCGGACAAGGCGAAACCTTTTGGCAATATCGCAATTACCAAACGACCGATGCGGCCAGCCAGATTGATTGGCGGCGCTCAGCGCGAGGCGATCAAATTTTTGTTCGAGATAATGAGTGGGAAGCCGCCAACACAATTTATTTGTGGCCTGACACGCGCCCGGGCATGGTCTGGGGCAGTGACAAGGCTCTTCCGACGAAAGCCGATCGCGGGCGAGTTTTAACCCTCGCGATTGCAAATCTGCTGATGAAAGCGGGCGAGCGATGTGCCCTGATCGGATTGCAGGACCGGGCCAGGTCTGGCCGAGTCGGATTTGAACGACTTGCAGAGTCTATGATGCGGTCCGAAACGGATGAGCGCGCGTTGGAAACAGATATCGCGGCGCATTCCCGATTTGTCATTGTGAGTGATTTCCTCGACCCGATTGACGATTGGCGCCTGCGCCTTTCGCGGCTGTCCGGCAGGCCCGTCACCGGCGTGATGGTTCAGATTATCGACCCGGCAGAGGAGTCATTTCCGTATAAAGGTCGACTAAACCTGCGCGCGCCAGGCGGAACGAAACCGTTTCTTCTCGGCCGGGCAGAAACCGCACAAGAAGATTATCAAGCCCGTCTTGCTCATCATAATGCTAAAATCTCAAATACGGCAGCGCGTCTCGGCTGGACACTTATCCGGCACCGAACCAATGAACCTGCGACATCCGCCTTAAACGCGCTGTACCAAGCTTTGGGTGGCGACAAATGAGTTTTGCTGGTGTCACATTCTTAGCGCCCCTCGTTTTGATTGGGTTGCTGACTTTACCAATTGTCTGGTGGATACTACGCATCAGCCCGCCAAAGCCGCGCGAACAAATTTTTCCTCCTCTGCGAATTTTGGAAGGCGTTAGGACGGAAGAAGAAACGCCCGCCGGAACACCGCTTTGGCTTCTGCTTTTCCGCCTGCTTATGGTGGCTTTGGTCGCCTTCGCCTTGGCGCAACCGATTATAAAATCCACACAAACCGAAACGCAATCACGCCCGACACTGTTAATAGACCAGAGCGTATTTTCCGGGCCTATTTGGGAGGATTTGATTGATGAAGCGGAACGGCTGGTCCGAAATGCTCAGCGCAATAATCTTGAGGTAAATTTGATAGCCTCGGAAACAGACTCCGTTGGGTTTCGTCCTGCGCGTGAAGCCTTGGAAACGCTAAAGTCTCTACAACCCGTAAGTTACCCGAGTGAGTTCGCGACACCGATTACTGACGCGGGTTCAGATATCTATGTCCTGACGTCAGGCCTCAGCACCTCTCGAAATCTAAGCTTTCCAAAAGGTGCAACGATTTTCAGACCGGACGTCCAGCCAATTATCTTGCCGGGCGATATTCGCGAGACGCCCAATGGTTTTGACGCCGATTGGTATCGACCATCCTCCGCGACACCCGCCGCTCACACGATTGAAGCCTTGGGAGCTGGCGGCGGCGTTATTGCCTCTGAAGAGCTTCGTTTTGGACCGGGCGCGGATTTGGCAACGGTCAGTTTCAACCTTCCGGCACAATTGCGATCGCGTGTTGCCCAAATCCGCGCTTCCGGCGTGCGGTCAGCAGCCTCAATTAAGCTGCTGGATGATAGTTTTGGCCGCCCGCTCGTGGGCGTTTTACGCGCCAATGCGGACACATCCAGCCCGCTCCTCACGGAACCCTTTTATGCGAAGCAGGCGCTTTTACCGTTTGCGGATGTCTTCGAAGGCGATCAAAACACCTTACTCGCGCTTAAGCCCTCAATCCTAGTTATGCCGGACAGTCAACGCAGCGATGACGCGCCCGTCAAAGCCTTCGTTGAGGAAGGCGGGATTTTGATCCGATTTGCCGGACCCCGTGTCGCCAAAACTCCGGATACATTATTACCTGTTGCGCTTCGCATTGGCGACCGGGCCATCGGCGGAGCGTTGGCTTGGGAAAGCCCACAAAAACTAGCTCCCTTTTCAAATGAGAGCCCCTTCGCAGGCTTGCAAATCCCGGAAGACGTCACAGTCTCCAAACAAGTTATGGCCGAGCCGGGAATCGAGACTGATACTCGCACATGGGCGAGATTAGAGGATGGCAGTCCTATCGTAACCAGTTCAGCCTTAGGTCAAGGCCGTATCATATTGTTTCACGTCACCGCCGGACCGGAATGGTCCAATCTGGCTTTGTCGGGGCTTTATGTTGATATGTTGCAACGCCTGCTCCCGCTGGCGAAAGGCCGCGCTATTGAACAAACAGAGTCTGCAGCCGATTGGATCTTAGATCGAGAACTGGATGCCTTTGGTCGGTTACAATCCCCGCCGCCCGGTTTGCCGAGCCTCACAAACGTCGATTTTGAAACAGCTCCAGCGTCGGCTGAGGCTCTTCCCGGGATGTATAGGCAAGGCACCCGCATTCGAGCGCTCTCTGTCATTCGCAATCCCGCCGACGTCCAAGACATGACGATTTCCGCGGGGTCATCCGTGCGAAGTTTCGGCGAAACATCAGAAAGCTCTTTAATGGGCAAGTTGCTTGGTGTCGCTCTTTTTGCCCTGGCTTTGGACGCGCTCTTTGCGTTGATGGCGTCCGGACGATTAGCTTACCTCATGCCTGTGCGAGGGGCTGCGGCGCTTCTTGTCGTCGGCTTGTTCTTAGCGCCAAATGCCATGGCACAAGACATCGCGAAAACCGCAGACGAATCCCGAATACTCGCGGCCGCCACGGGTCTTCACTTGGCTTATGTTGAGACAGGTGATCTGCGCCGGGACGAGCTTTCCCGAGTTGCAATGGAGGGCCTCCGTGAGCAGCTGGACGGCCGCACAACAATTGAACCAGCGGGGGTGCATGGCGTCAAGCCAGACATGCCCGGTTTGGAAATGTACCCGTTTCTCTACTGGCCGGTACGGCGTGACACACCGGCTTTGAGTCCAGCGGAACGCTTAAACATAAATGCCTATATGGCCTCGGGCGGAACTGTCATTTTCGACACAGGAGATGAAGGCGATCGTGTTTTGCGCGCGGGCGAGCCACATCCGGGACTTAAGCGCGTCAGCGAAGGCCTTAACATTCCTCGGTTGACTGAAGCTCCCGAAGATCACGTTCTCACCAAATCCTTTTATCTGCTACAGGTTTTTCCGGGCCGATGGGCAAATGGCCCGGTTTATGTGCAGGCGGCAGAATCCGGAGCCAGTGGCCGCGATGGCGTTTCGCCTGTCATCATTGGATCAAATGATTGGGCCGCCGGCTGGGCGGTTACAAATCTCGATGGCGCATTGGTCGATTTAGAAAAAGACATTCCTCGACAGCGGGAAATCTCTATTCGGTTCGGGGTGAACATCGCCATGTATGCTCTTTCGGGAAATTATAAAGCAGACCAAGTTCACGCCGCGGCACTGGTGGAACGTTTAGGCGAAGGCAAACGTGACCTTCCGGGTGAAACCGAGTGATAGAACAACTTTTCGGAAATCTCGCCTTGGACCCGCTGCTGCCCTTACCTTGGGTATTAGGTTTAGCCGCGCTTATCTTTATGGCGTCCATCGCAGCGGGAGCCGGTCGATTACGGAGTCAATTTACGCGGCTGACGGCAGGTCTGTTCTTGCTAATAGGCTTACTCAATCCGCAAGCGGTTGAAGAGGACCGCAAGACCTTGCCGGACACAGTTATCGTGATTGAAGACCGCAGCGACAGCATGACGTTTGGCGGGCGTGACGACGCGTTAAATAAAATGACGACGGAGCTTAAGTCTCAATTTAGGTCCGACGGAAATTTGGACATTATCACGGTTTCCGTTCCGCAGGATAACGACGGAACCTTGCTGGCATCCGCCTTAACGGATGCGTTGGCGGGCGCTCCGACAAAACGGTTAGCAGGCGTGGTCGCGCTGAGCGATGGACGGGCCCATGACATCACAGAGGCTGTCGCGGATTATCTTCCAGATGGCGTGCCGTTTCATTCGCTTATCATTGGAGCACCAGAGGCACGCGATCGCCGCATATTGGCAACCAAAGCGCCGAAATTTGGCGTTGTTGGCGAACAAGCAGAATACGAGTTACTCGTTGAAGACCCCGGTTTTGAAGGCGAACGCGCTCGCATTGAGTTAAAATTGAATGGTGATGTGAAAGCCCGCTTTCCCATTACTATTGGTCGGCCGCTCTCAATTCCTTTGGAAATCGAACGTCGCGGCAGCAATACAGTCGAGCTTACGGTCGAGAGCGTCGAGGGCGAGCTGACCCTCAATAACAATCTGTTTGTTTCTGAAATTCAGGGTGTCCGGGACCGACTGCGTGTTCTATTGATTACGGGTGAGCCTCATAATGGCGGACGTGCTTGGCGAAATCTTCTAAAGTCTGATCCCGCGCTTGATCTCGTGCAGTTCACAATTTTGACGAGCCGCAGCAAATACACCAATGCTGGCGAGCGGGAATTATCTCTGATTCAGTTTCCGACACGCCAATTATTTGAAGAACGGTTAGACGAATTCGACCTGATTATTTTTGACCAATATGAGCGCCGATCTCTTTCCCGAACACGTGGACGCTCCCGTCCAACCATCCCGCCGCAATATTTTCAGAATATTGCAAATTATGTAGAAGATGGCGGCGCGCTTTTGCTCGCAACCGGGCCCGCCTTTGCCACCCAAGCCAGCCTTTATCGCACACCTTTAGTTTCAGTTTTGCCGACACGCCCAACGGGCGAAACGCTGACAGGCGCATTCCGTCCGGAGTTGAATGACAAAGGAAAACGCCACCCGATCACAGCGGATTTTCAAGGGAATGAAGACCAATCTTGGGGTGCTTGGTACCGCGTTATCGACAATGACCCGATTGGCGGCGATGTATTAATGGACGGCCCGGACGGCGTGCCGCTGTTCGTCATTGATAAAGTCAGGGACGGCCGCGTTGCCATGTTGATGAGCGATCAAGCCTGGCTCTGGGCCAAGGGGCATGATGGAGGCGGGCCTTACCGCGAGATGTTCCGCCGCACCGCCCATTGGCTGATGGGTGAACCCGAATTAGATGCTGAGACTTTATCCGGTGTTAGAGATGGCGACACCCTTGTCATCACGCGTAAGTCTTTGGACAAGGTGAGTGACCCCGTTGACGTTATAGCCCCCGATGGTTCGCGCCGCAGCATTACATTAGACAAGGTTGCAGACGGGTTATATCGTGCGAGCTTGCCATTAACCGGACAAGGCGCTTACCGCCTGAGCAACGGCGACATCTCCGCGATTACAGCTGTGGGCGCCCTCAACCCCAAAGAATATAAGAACCTGCTTCCCACCCAAGACATTTTGGCACCTCTGTCAGCAACGACAAAAGGCCTCATCAAATCTGTCGGCTTAGAAAGTTCAAACTTGCCGGAAATTCGACGGCCACGGACAGGACGCCAGACATCTGGGAGCAATTGGATGGGGTTTGTTTCACACGAAGCCTATACCGTCACGCAGAGCCGGCGTACGCCCCTTGCCCCCGGAATTTTCCTCTTCGCCCTTTTCTTCCTTTTCCTTGCATGGGCCTGGCGACGGGAGGGGCATTAAACCTGTATTTTTTTATGTCCTGTTTAGAAACTCGTGCTTATACGAAGATATCGGGATCGAAACTAAGGACAAGTCGATATGCGCAACTCACTTTTCATTACCACGCTGGTTATTGCAGGATTTAGTTTATCGGCCTGCGGTGTCCATAAAGTTGTCACTGTGCCGGCAAAAGCCGCAATCGGAACCACAAAATTTGTCGGTAAAGCCGCTGTTGGAACAACAAAAGTTGTCGGAAAGACAGCGGTTGGCGGCACGAAAATGGTCGGCAAAGGGCTTTGGGCAACAGGTAAAGGTGTTTATTATATCGGGTCAGTTCCCGTGAAGATTACAGATGCGGCCCTAAGTACAACGGCTCGGCTTTTATCTATCACGACACAAGTTGTTGATTTGTCCGGCAAAGTCGTAACGGTGACGCGGGTTGTTGCTGCAGCGCGCTTAGAAGCCGAGCTCGCCGGATTAAAAACCGCGAAAAATGTGTTATCCGT
Source organism: uncultured Caulobacterales bacterium (assembly GCA_937927825.1). Lineage (GTDB taxonomy): Bacteria > Pseudomonadota > Alphaproteobacteria > Caulobacterales > Maricaulaceae > Litorimonas. The sequence continues at coordinate 18,794 of CALFWV010000215.1, forward strand.
ACTTGTTGATGTCGCAACATAAGTCGTTGCACGTCTCATATATGACGTAATTGTTAGGCCTGCGTCATGTCGCAGGTTTTGCCACATATCAGAAAATGTGTTATATCCTTACAGGATAGGAGACATTCATGCGTAAATTTCTAACATTTATTTCTGCCACGGCCATTCTTGCGACGCCGGCGTTTGCACAGGCTAGAGGGTTCGATGCCGATTTTTCCAAGGCTGTGACCGGGCCGTTTAAATTAGAAATTGTTGTCTCCGAAGACCTTGCCCATCGCGCAAATAATCTACCGAAAAAACTCTCAGACCGAGGATCAACGACGCGTTTGAATGCCGCCTTCTCCAATAATGGTAAATACGGCGATCGGGCGATTGAATATCTTCTCGAAGACTTGGAAGAAGAGCTGGTCAGTGACTTTTCCAAACGTGGTCTGACGCTATCAGAGAACGCGTCGACGCTCTTGCGTGTGACGATTAACGAAGCGAAACCTAATCGCCCGACTTTCAATCAACTCAAAGAAGATTCGAGCTTATCTTTCCAGAGCTTCGGGATTGGCGGAGCGGATATTTCTGCGGAACTCGTATCAGCAGGTGGCACCGTGGTCGGCACGGCTGACTATGATTACTTTAGTAGTTTCAACGATAGAGCCATTCAGTCCTTGGGGACCTGGACAGATGCAAACCGCGCTTTCTCTCGATTTTCTAAAAAATTAAGCAAGAAACTTGCGGCGATGGAAACGAGCTCCAGCTAACTTACGGCACACCAATCGACTTGTGTGTTTGAACAGATAGACGCCATTGCGGGTGTTCCAAACAATATTGAAAGGCGGCTTGAGAATGGTCCGCCTTTTTTTTCGCGCCGAGATAGCTATCGTCGCGGGGTTGCAGGCAGAAATGTGTGAAATCCAAATCTGCGAATTCCGACGGGTGATTTTCAGATTGAGGAAAGACAAGCTTTAATTCATCCCCTGTCGTCTGGACCAGCCTTGCATTCGCTTTGGGCGAAACACATACCCAGTCGATGTCTTTGGGTACGGCCAAGGTTCCATTGGTTTCTACAGCAATTTTAAATCCTTCCGCATGCAGGGCCGAAATCAATAATTCATCCAATTGAAGAAGTGGCTCTCCCCCCGTGCAAACGACCCACTTCTCTCCCTCTCCAATCCAGAGATTGGCGACCTGATTGGCGAGGTCGAAGGCGTTATATTTGCCGCCATTCACACCATCTGTTTTGACAAAATCAGTATCGCAGAATTTGCAAATTGCGGAGGCTCGGTCGCGCTCTAAGCCAGACCAGAGATTACATCCTGCGAAGCGCAAAAAGACAGCGACCGTTCCAGCGCGGAATCCCTCTCCTTGAACTGTGAGGAAAATTTCTTTGACAGAATAAGTCATGCGCCTTGGCTCGCAAATTCCGTCCACCCCTTGGCTCTGAGCTCACAAGCGGGGCACGTCGCGCATCCGTAACCCCAATCATGAAGCTCGGCATGGACACCTTTGTAGCAGGTATGACTTTTCGTCCGAATAATTTCGACCAATCCATCCCCGCCAAGACTTTCAGCCAATTCCCAAGCCCCTGCTTTCGACAAATGCATGAGCGGCGTGTGGAGCGAAAACGGGCGATCTAAACCCAACGAAATAGCATGCATCTGGGAGTCCAGTGTTTCCTTCCGGCAATCCGGATATCCCGAAAAATCAGCCTCACACATTCCCGCTACCAAGTTTGTGAACCCGCGTCGCCATCCCAAAGCGGCCGCGTAGTTTAGGAAAATAAGGTTCCGGCCGGGCACGAAAGTTGTCGGCAAACCGTTTTCATGCACACCAATTTCGACATCCCGGGTCAGCGATGTTTCGCTGATTTGACCCAGCCCTGCGAGACTTATCACATGGTCTTCGCCTAACTTCTTCGCCCATTGCGGGAATTGCGCTTTGACGGATTGGCGAACATCCATCCGGCACGTCATTTCCACGTCATGACGCTGTCCATATTGAAACCCTATCGTTTCAACATGGTCGAAGGTCTCAAGCGCCCAGGCTAAACACGTTGCGGAGTCTTGCCCTCCGGAGAACAATAGCCCGGCGGTTAGATTTATATTTGTGAGAGACGCATTCATGCGCAGGCGCTTAGCGGATTGCACTCCCATCGCCAAGTTGTCTGCACACGAAAATAAACGTCGGATTAGACCTTCGCCCGGACGGCACGGGGATTGCACGGTGCCTGACATGCGAAACACTTTCAAAAAACTCTCCGCGTTAAAAGGCAAAAAACGCTACATCGTTTTTGGATTCATTGCCGTAGAAATGCTTAGCCTGCCAGCCGCAGCACAGATTGTTCACCGCGTTGCCTTTGATATTCGCCCCGTGGTCATCGCCGTCGAAATACCAACAGCCGATACAGGGGTTTCGCGTTTCCTCGTGACCTCTAACGCGGGCTTTGGCGTCAAAGCCAGTGACGCAATCGGGAATATTAAAACGGATGTCTATGTCTCGGGCACGATGGGGGAGCTCAGCCGATTTGGCGAGTCCGCGCAATTACCCGGACCGAAAACGGCATGTGCACAAACGTCCGGCCTGAGTAGTGATATATATATTGCCAATCGGAAAACAGCCGCGACACCCGGAACACCGCCCGAGCAAGCTGTCGTTTTCGAATTTCGCTATGAAGCAAATACTCGCCCTAATTTTGAATTTATTGCTGGCTCAGACTCGGCTGCAACACCTAAATCCTGTTTAAACGCGACAAGTTAGCCTTTTAACTCCGACATAAAGGCCTCGCCAAACCGTTCAAACTTGCTGGGCCCGACACCGCTAACATCCAGCATTTCTTCGCGGGTCTTAGGTTTACGCGCAACCATATCGATTAAGGTTGCGTCGGAGAATACAACGAAAGCCGGCTTGCCCAGTTGTTTCGCAAAATCCATGCGAAGCGCTTTTAAACGTGTCAGCAATTCGGCATCCTCTGCACCCAAAGAGGAAGCAATCGATTTTGAAGCCGTACGGGACCTGGGCGTTTTCGCAGCCCGTTTTACTGTCGGATCTTTGCAATTGAACGGCGCACGATCATCCAAAACAGCCTGAGCCTTTGGTCGAATTTCAAGCCTGCCATAGGATTCCATATTCACATTCAAAAACCGTAGCGCAACCGCTTGGCGAAGAAGCCCTTGAAACCATTGTTTGGGTTTGTCTGATGTCCCAAAAACATCCAACTTATCGTGCCCATATTGCAGAATACGAGGAGTTTCGTCCCCGCGCGCAACCGCAATAACATGTGTGGCACCAAACCTTTGCCCCGTCGCCTCGATGGCTCCAAACAATGCCTTTGCTTCGGCCGTGGCGTCAATCAAATCCGGCGGATTGAGACACACATCGCAATTTCCACACGGGTCGGACGATTCCCCGAAATATGACATTAAGACCTGCCGTCGGCATTTAGACGCCTCGCAATATCCAAGTAACGCATCCAAGCGTCGATGTTCGCGCATTTGATGCTCCGTATCGGAACCATCTTCCGAAATAAATTGCCTGCGCATTCGAATGTCGTCCAGCGCAAAAATCAATCCGGTCTCGGATGGCGCACCATCGCGACCCGCGCGTCCTATTTCCTGATAATAGGCTTCTAATGAACTTGGCAGGTTGAGATGATACACAAAACGTACGTTTGATTTATCAATGCCCATACCAAAAGCGATCGTCGCCACGATAACAACGGCAGGTTCGGCCAAGAATCTCTCTTGGTTTTCAAACCTAACCTCGGATGAAAGACCCGCGTGATAAGGCAGGGCGTTAAACCCCTGCTCTCTTAAAATTTCAGCGTATTTTTCAGTATTCTTGCGTGACAGGCAATAGACAATCCCGCATGCGCCGCGCTGGCCTTCCATCCAAGCGAGGAGTTGTTCGGTCCGGTTCGTCAAATTTGACACGGTTAAACTAAGATTAGGTCGATCAAATCCATGGACAATAATTTCGCCCTGACCCGAAAATAATTGTTCTGCGATGTCTTTACGCGTCGACGCATCCGCTGTTGCAGTAAACGCCGCTATACGCGCGGTTGGAAACAAGGTTTTCAAGCGGCTTAAATCCGCATATTCAGGCCTGAAGGCCGGCCCCCATTTTGACACACAATGCGCTTCGTCCACGACAAAGAGAGCGGGATTCAACGCCTTCATGGCAGATAACATACGCGGTTGCATAAGACGTTCGGGCGAAAGATACAGCAACTTGGTACGACCCTGCGCAACCTCTTTCCACTGTGCGACATTTTCCTCACGTGATTGCCCGGAGTGAATAGCCGCCACGGAAACCCCATTGGCCCTTAATCCTGCGGCTTGGTTATCCATGAGCGCAACAAGCGGCGAGATGACGATTGTCGGTTGGTCCAACAACTGGCTGGGCACTTGGTAACAAATCGACTTGCCCGCCCCGGTCGGCATCACAGCCAGCACATTTTTGCCGTCTAAAATCATATCCACAATATCGGCTTGCCCGGGCCGAAAGGCCTTATGGCCAAAGCTATCTGATAAGATGTGGAGCGGGGTCGTCATGTCTCTCCCTTGACTGCGTTTGCCTACGTCTGCAAGTCGCCAAAGGCGTCAGAAAGAGGCTTTTACACTCCCGTTACAAAATGCAATAGGGCGGCGGATATGACCTCTCAGACAACAGACTCACCCCGCAGCTCGGGCGCAGCCTTTGCTGCGAAAATTGACCAAGATAAAGCCGGGCGAAGTAAAGCCCGCTCCTTGCGCCCGCTTGCGAAACTCTGGCCATTTATCCGTCGCTACCCCGGGCAGCTCATCGCGTTTCTTATATTTTTGACTTTGTCCGCCTTGGGCAGTTTGACGATGCCGTGGATTGTTAAGATTATTATTGATTGTGGATTTGGGGCGGGCAACACAGAAGTTGCGATCTGCGCCTCTATCGGCAATCCGGATAATGCCTCCCTGACACCCTATTTTCTGCTCGCGGGTATATTCTCAATATTTTTTGCATTTGCCGGCGCACTTCGATTCTTCTTCATCACCCGACTGGGGCAGCGCGTGATTGCAGATATTCGAAGAGCTGTTTTTGACAGGCTCACACTTTTGTCCCCGGCCTATTTTGAACGAGTTAGAACGGGCGAGGTTTTATCTCGTCTTACGACCGATACCACCTTGGTCGAAACCGTTATAACCGGGTCCGTTAGCTTTGCGCTGCGGTCCATGGCCACAATCATCGGGGCTATTTTTATGATGTTTTTCTTGTCTTGGAAATTAGCGTTAATGGTCTTGGCCATAGCTCCCGCTATGATCCTCCCTTTGATTTTGACAGGTAAAAAAATCAAACGCTTTTCCCGCGATGGTCAAGATCGGCTCGCCGACGCCTCCGCCCGCGCAGGCGAAGCATTGGGCGGCATTCAAACCGTTCAAGCCTATACACAAGAAGCCGGAGAGCGGCATCGTTTTGGCGAAGATATTGAGGCCAGCTATACGGCTCAACGTAAACGGATTGTCATCCAATCAGCCTTGACGGCGCTCATGTTTATCATCGCCTTTGGCGGCATAATTGTCATCTTCTATTTTGGCGCGGGATTTGTCCGAAGCGGAGATATGACGGGAGGCGATATCACCGCATTTTCATTCCTGGCGTTCCTTACCATTGGCGGGGCCAGTTCCTTAACGGAAACCTTTACGAATCTTTTGCGTGCGGCAGGGGCATCCGACCGCTTGGTCGAAATCTTGGACGAAATACCCGTGATCACCGCACCAAAAAACCCGGTCGATTTAACCTCCGTTCGAGGTGAAATTGCGTTTAACTCGGTGAATTTCGCTTATCCAACCCGAAAAGAAAGCGCGGCTTTGACCGATGTATCCTTGCATATTTCTCCTGGCGAAACCGTTGCTTTAGTCGGGCCAAGCGGCGCAGGGAAATCGACTGTCTTCCAACTTCTATTGCGGTTTTATGATATTCAAAGCGGCGCCATATCGCTCGATGAAACAGATATTCGTGATTTGGCGCCCGAAGCGCTTCGCACGCATATCGCTGTTGTCCAGCAGAGCGCGCCGCTGTTTTCAGGCACACCAGCGGAGAACATTAGTTATGGAAAACCGGAGGCCACACAGGACGAAATTATTGCTGCGGCAAAGGCGGCCTATGCGCATGATTTCATCATCGCGTTACCCGACGGATATAGCACGGATTTGGGGGAACAAGGCGCAACCTTGTCTGGCGGACAACGTCAACGGCTCGCGATAGCCCGCGCAATATTGAGAGACGCGCCCATACTCTTACTTGATGAAGCCACATCTGCATTAGACTCGGAATCCGAGCAAGCCGTGCAAAAAGCGTTCGAGCAAGCCTCTCAAAACAGGACGACGCTCGTCATCGCTCACCGGCTTTCAACCGTGTTGAAAGCTGACAACATTATTGTGTTTGACGCGGGTAAAATTGTCGAAACCGGGACCCATGCGGAGCTCATACGAAAGAATGGGCTATATGCACGTCTCGCTAAGATCCAGTTCGAGCAAGGCACTGGCCTTACGCCCTAGTCTTTCAGGCGGAAATGGATTTCATTCCGTTTGAACGGCCCCGGCACCCAGGGTGCGTCATATCCGGCATATTCTGGCGTCCCGACCACAGCGAGGCCTCGCTCTTTCACGTATTGAATGAGTTTGGCTTCATGCGTCGCGATGTTCTTCGTCGTATTGTTTCCATTATAGCGAATACTGACGGTTCGGTAAGGGTCTGTCTTAAAAATACGAATATCCGGATCCGTTGGTTTTGGGAGCGTCTCTAAGGTATATTTGCTGGGCATCATAAAGTTCACGCTCCAACGCCCATCTTCCTCCAACGCGCGTGTGACCGGAGCGGTCATGTCGATCTTTTCAGGACGGGAAACGACCGGCGACGTCATCGCGACTTTATCTTGGGACGCGTTGTCCCCAAAGATAAAAGCGGCTAATTTTCGAAACCCTCGATTATTGGCCGTCCGGCGATCTCCCTCTACCCGAACTTCGGCCAGAATCATGGGCGGATAGTCACGTATTTCGATCTTTCCGTCCGTTTTGACGATGGTGTAATTTGGCTTTTCTGTCGCTGAGGCGGATCCGGACATAACAATTAATCCTCCGCCGATAATGACGACAAAAGCTGAAAGGCAAATGAGAATAAATTTCATGGCGCAAATCTCCTTTTGAAATAGATACGCCTGAACCCGCGAAAAGAGACTGCAGCTTAGAAGCCATGTCCCTTCACCAGTGTACGGGTGCGGGCCAGAAACTTATGCGAGGTCATATAGAGCTCGCGGCCATCCGCGCCGCCAAATGTAACATTTGCAATGGCTGATCCCGTGGAAATGACACCCAGTTTTTCTCCATCCGGTGACATCATCCATACGCCGCCCGGCCCTGTCGCGAAAAGAGTTCCATCGGCGGCCATAGCCATGCCGTCAGGATTACCCCTAAGCCCGGCCTTCAATTCCTCAAACGCCTCCGCGATAACCCGAGGATTTGAAACATCTCCCGCTTCGGAAACATCATAAGCAGTCCAATTCGCCGTCGCTGGGTCTGAATTTGCGACATAGAGCGTGCGTTCGTCGGGCGATAAAATCACGCCATTTGGCCTAGCCAAAGTCTTGTCAACGACCTTCATCGTCCCATCAGGATAGAGGGCGAAGACGGCGTTGAAGTCTAATTCTTTTGCCGGACTATCATCTTGCCCTTTGAGACCATAAGGAGGGTCTGTAAAATAAATAATTCCGGAGCTGTGTAACACAGCATCATTTGGGCTATTTAGTTTTTTACCTTCAAATCTATCGGCCAGAACGACTCTGTCCCGCGTCTCTATGTTTTGACGCCAAAGCGTACGACTACCATGATCCGGAACAATCATATGGTCCGCATCCATCATAATTAGACCGTTGGCACCGGGGCTTGAGGTATATTCAGGTAGCGGCGGAACGGCACCGGATGGACGCATATATTCTGTGAGGCCTTCACCGTCTTTATACTTCCAAATTGTATTTCCCGGAACGTCGGTGAATAGAACTGCATCCAGTTTTTCGACCCAGACCGGGCCTTCCGACCATCCGTAGTCGCCGCCTAATTTCTCTATTTTTGAGGTGGGATTAATCAGTTGGGATTGGGTGGTCGTGATGGATCCAACGGTCTCAAACGAGATAGTCGTAGCTGGCGGCTGAGCTTGTGCGGGTGGGGTCTGCGCGGTGTCTACGTCCAAACATCCCGCCGAGAAAAGGGGCAAGATGCAGATTAAAGATATACGCATAGGAACCTCAAAACTTTAGTCTTTGAGCACCATCGCAGCGGCACCGTAAAGCGGAACAAAATTAGCTTGAATCAATCGAACCGGGATGTCTTTGACATACCAACTACCTGGACCACGGTCTTTAAAACGTGACACAAAATCAGAGCCGGGGATAAATTTCGCAATGTGGCGCGACACCCCGCCGCCGACAACAACCCCCCCAGATGCCCCTTGGGTCACGGCGACATTTCCGGCGAAACCGCCCAACATAGAGCAGAAGTGATTGACCGTAATACGCGCAACAGAGGCCTTGTCCAATTCTGCAGCGCCGACGATTTCAGCCGCCGAAAGACTATTGTCGGGTTTATTCATAATCGCGCAAATCGCCGTATGGAGTCTCACTATTCCGGGTCCTGAAATCAATGACTCGGCAGACACAAAGGAAAGGCGTGAGGACCAATAGGACAATACCTCTCTCTCCAATTCATTGCCCGGGGCAAAGGCCGTATGCCCCCCCTCTGTCGGGATAATTCTGACAGGCTTACCGGGTAAAATACAAGACAGCCCCATCCCCGTTCCGGGGCCAAGGACCGCTACCGGTTTATTGTAATCGACTTTGCCCGGAACCAGAACGTCAAAGCCATCATCAGGAATAACCGTCGCGCCATTTGCCATTGCAACGAAATCATTCAAAACGACTGCCGTTTCCAAACCAAATTTTTTGCGAAGTTCATCCTCAGACACAATCCAATTCAGATTTGTCATTCGAATTTCATCATCAAATTTTGGGCCTGCAAAGGCGAATGCCCCTTGCTTTGGCTGGACGTCATGGGTTTTTAGATAGCTCGCAACAACATCATTGAAATGCCCATATTCTGAGACCGCATAACGCTCAGAGTGATGAAGCTCAATTGAACCAGAGCTCGTCCGTTCCGCTAATGCCAAACGACAATTCGTACCCCCGACATCACCAACGAGCGTCAGGCCCGTAGATGTGACATTTGCAGAATTGTGTATGTGTGCACCGGCTTCGGGCGTTACGTGAACCACGGCATATCCCCCAAGGTCGAGGCACCACTTTCGGCGTCCGTGGCAATTGCTCGCTGGGCAGAAAACATATTCATCCCCAATGCCGCGAGCTGAGGCTGAGGAGGCTGGGTCGCCGCTGTGCGTGTGGAGAGATCGACATCAACAACTTCTACCACATTATTTGCGGGATCAACCCGTATCATATCTCCGGTCTGAATACGTGCAATCGGCCCATCCATCAGCGCTTCCGGATGAAGATGGATAGCCGCCGGAACCTTGCCTGAGGCCCCGGACATTCTGCCATCTGTTACCATGGCGACCTTGAACCCCTTATCCTGAAGTAAGCCTAAGATTGGTGTAAGCTTATGTAATTCAGGCATCCCATTTGCCCGAGGCCCTTGGAACCGCAGAACAACGACAAAATCGCGTTCCAGCTCACCCGCCTTATGCATGTCCATCAGAACATTCTGATCATCTATAACGATAGCCGGGGCTTCGACTTTCCAATTCTCTTGTTTAACCGCAGAAATTTTCATAACGGCGCGGCCTAGATTGCCTTCCAAGAGCGCAAGGCCACCGTCTTTGCGAATGGGTGTATCAACTGTCGTCAATATCTCTTTATCAAGGCTCTCTTTTGGTCCGTCCCGCCAGATTACGGTATCCGGTTCAAGATGCATGTTTTTGACGGGCTCCTGCGTATAAGCGTGAAGACCGTCGCCCCCGGCAATTGTTGTGACGTCACCGTGCATCAAACCGGAGCTAAGCAATTCACCGATAAGATACGCCATCCCGCCCGCGGCGTGGAAATGGTTCACATCCATGATGCCATTTGGATATATTTTGCAGATAAGCGGAACGGCGCGGCTAATTTCCGCATAGTCGTTCCAGTTGATGACAATTCCGGCCGCACGCGCAATAGCCGCCATGTGAATTGTCAAATTGGTCGAGCCGCCCGTGGCCATCAGTCCGACCAGTCCGTTCACAATGCTTTTTTCAGAAATCACATTGCAGGCTGGCGTAAAGACCGCATTTTTGCCTTTTGCCATATTTGTAATTTGCGTTGCGCGCCGAACAGTTTGCGCCGTCAGCGCATCCCGCAAAGGCGTATTTGGATGTACAAAGCTGGACCCAGGCAATTGCATGCCCATGACTTCCATCAACATCTGATTGGTATTGGCAGTACCGTAGAACGTACAGGTTCCGGGCGAATGATAGCTGGCCGCTTCCGCAGCAAGCAAATCAGCGCGGCTCGCCTCTCCGGCTGCAAAGGCCTGCCTGACGCGAGCCTTTTCCGGATTTGGCAGACCGGATGGCATCGGTCCCGCCGGCGCGAATATTTGCGGTATCCAACCAAACCGAAGCGCCGCGATCATCAGGCCGGGTACGATTTTATCGCACACACCCAGATGGATAGCCGCGTCAAACATGTCGTGTGAAAGTGCAATTGCGGCGCCTTGTGCGATATTATCACGCGAGAATAGCGATAGTTCCATGCCCTCTCGGCCCTGCGTGACGCCATCGCACATTGCCGGTACGCCGCCGGCAACTTGCGCCGTCGCCCCATTTCGCCGCGCGGCATGACGAATTAATTCCGGAAATCGTTCGAACGGCGCGTGGGCCGACAACATATCATTATAGGCCGTCACAACGCCAATGTTTGCCCATTTCGCGCCCAAAAGCTCCGTTTTTTCCAAAACGGCACACCCAGCCGATGCGTGGGCGACATTGCCTTCAGACAGACGTTTGCGGCGGGGTCCTTCGCGCATCTGTGCTTCGCAGGCCGCTAGATAGCCAGCCCGGCTTTTTTTAGAGCGCTCAATAATCCGCGCTGTCACATCTTGAATCACGGAATGAATCATGATGCTGGGCTCGCAAATATGTGAAGTTTCGTCCCCGCAGCCATTAGGACTTGTACGGGCGCATCTGATATGGGTTTCGTTGGCGCAGAATCGAAAACGGCGCGTTTCGCCTCGCCCGGAATGAAGAGCACAATAAAATGAGAATCCAAAACGGCCCGCCTTGTTAAGCTAATACGATGTGGATGGTCGCCTGCAACTGGTGCGCCCGCCGCATCAACGAAACAAAGAATATCTTCAGTCTCCGGGGACAGTGCATGCTCCAAACCTTTGGCGTTTGGAAACCAAGACGCGGTATGCGCGTCAGACCCCATACCCATCACGCAAACATCAAATGGTCTTTTGAGTTTTTCAAATCTCGCTTCGGCTGATTTCAATCCGGATTCAACGGTAGGATGTTGCGTTTTCAATCCGAAAAACTTCGCCTGCGCGGCCATATTTTGAATTAAATTTTCGCGGATGAAATCTTCATTCGATCCCACCTCTCCCGGATCGACCCACCGTTCATCGACCAGACTTATCGTGACTTTTGACCAATCCAAATTCGCTTTGGACAACCGCGCATAAAGCGGCTTTGGAGAGCTCCCGCCACTGACCATCAGGCTTGCATAACCACGTGTTTCTATGGCTTGGCGAAGCGTCGCTTCAATGGCCGCTGCGGCCTCAATGACCATATCGCCGCTATCATGTATAAAGGGTGCGTCTATCATTCGAAATTTGACCACTCATGACCTTGCTTTGCCAACATCCGATTGGCCGCATCAGGACCGTCTGATCCGGCCGGGTAGTAAGAAACGGCTTGGTCAACTTCATCCCACGCATTCAGAATACCATCACACCAAATCCAAGCGGCTTCGACCTCGTCGCGTCGCATGAAGAGTGAAAGATTACCGCGCACTACATCCATCAGAAGGCGTTCATAGGCGTCGGGATATCTGACTGTAAAATTATCCGCATAAGACAGGTTAAGCGGCAATGTTTTCAGCCGCAACCCGCCTGCGCCCGGTTCTTTGATTTCCATCCAGAGATTAACAGCCTCGTCCGGCTGCAAACGAATGACGAGCTTATTCGGATTAACGGGAATACCTTCTCCGAAAATAGAATGCGGAACAGGTTTAAACTGAATGATAATTTCAGAGCGGCGTGCGCTCATCCGTTTTCCGGTGCGGATATAAATGGGTACACCTTCCCAACGCCAATTATCCACTTTGGCATGGATGGCGATATAAGTTTCGGCATCACTCTCTTCGATTTCAACATCTGTGAGATAGTCAGGTGCAATTTCCCCCTCGACTTTACCTTTGACATATTGCCCGCGAACCGTGGTCTCTTTCACATTTTCAGCAGTAATTGGCGCCAACGCCCGCAGGACTTTTATTTTTTCCAGGCGAAGATCACCCGCGTCTGTCGAACCAGGAGCCTCCATCATAGTTAAACACAAGAGTTGAAGCAGATGGTTTTGAACCATATCGCGAAGCGCGCCCGATTTATCGTAATAGGCCCCCCGCCCACCTGCACCGATACTTTCGGCAACGGTTATCTCGATATGCTCAATCGAATCGCGGTTCCACAGCGGCTCTAACAGGACATTCCCGAAACGAAGGACGAGCAAATTTTGTACGGTTTCTTTGCCTAAAAAATGGTCGATACGGTAAATTCGTTTTTCAGAGAAAACTTTGCCGACGGCTTCGTTAATTTCATCGGCCGATTTAAAGTCTCGGCCCAAGGGCTTTTCGAGGACGACACGGCTTTGCTTATGCGCCAAACCTGCAGACTTCAGCCCTTGGCAGATATTAGAAAATAGCGCGGGCGGCATAGCCAGATAGAAGACACGAATGAGTTTTTCGGACTTATCCAATGTCGCCCCTAAACTCGTCCAATCTTTATCGGTCGTTACATCAACTGGGACATATTCGACCAATTTGCAAAACGCGTCCCACTTGGTTTTTGAAAAATCCGCATCAGGCTGAAATTCTTGATAAGCCGCTGTTATCATTTTCAGATATTCATCGCGTGACAATTTTGATCGTGATGCACCAATGATCTTGGATTTTTTCGGAATCTGCCCATCACAAAAGCGGTGATATAGAGACGG
>CALFWV010000216.1 GCA_937927825.1 uncultured Caulobacterales bacterium
GTGACCCAGCAGCCTTCAGGGTCATTCGAGCAATCGCGGTCCGTGCTGCCGCCCGTTGTGCCATCTTGGTTCGGGATGAAGATAACGTTTCGGGCGAATGACGCGTCGGCATCATCATAGACACAATGCGCCGCCGTAATGATGATGGATCGGCCCGTTGTGCCGTCTGTTGCCACTGTGCCGGAGCAGACATAGCCTGACCAGCCGCCATTATTTGGCATTTCATAGAGCAAACGTCCGGCTGCCGTTTGGATGGCCCCGCCTTCGGCCCAGCGGCTATTGGCGACAACGCCTCCGCCGCCTCCACCGCCGCCGCCAGTGTCGCCGCCTTCGACTGTGAAGTTAAAGGATGAGCTCGCGCCGCTATTTCCGCCTCTGCGTTTGACATTGTCGCGGGTTAAGACGCGCCAGCTGCCGCTGCCCGTGGTGAAGCCGCTGATGGTGGTTTGCCATGTGTTATTGCCGGCGTTCACGCCTGCGAAGGTCGAGACTTGGCCGTTATAGGTGACTTCAAAAGTCACTTCCCGCACGCCGTCAACATCTGTGACGACAGCTGAGAACGTCTGGCTCGCGCCAATCACGGCGCCATTGGCGGGCGTTCTGCTTGTGACGGTTGGGGCGAGATTATCTTGAGTGACTTGGTCGTCTGCGGTCTTATTATTGACGCGTTTTGTATCTGCGGTCAGTTCCGATTTGATATTATGACCATGCGGCGTAAGTTTCCCCTTTTTACCGCGAATATAAGCTTTGCCGCGATGATCGATGAGCATATCGCGGGGTTCAGCCGCATTGATGCGGTCTGCCGTCCAATGTTTCAGAACTTTATCCGCGCGGTCACTGGGTCCGGCCTGCGCATGCGCCAAAGATGTGAGCGTTAGCGTTAGCGTGAGCGTTGTACCCGCGAGCAGAAATTTACGTAAATTTGTCATAATGTGTGTCCTCCTAACATTTTGGGTAAGTTCACGTTTTCGTGAGCGCAAGTCCTTTTTCAGGTGGTTTTCCCGTTTTAGTTAAGGATTTGTCACCCAGGGAGGTCTCAAAACGCACCGAAATCCAACGGTTTGTCTTGTGTTTAGCTTCTAGTTTTTCATGTTTTGGAGAAAGGCGGGGGCGCCGCCGACTCAGATATTCCAAAGCTTATCGATGCCAACGACGAGCAGACCCAAGCAAATGGACCACGCTGCGCAAGCCAACAGATCGAAAACTGTGTAGCGCAGGCGGGCCATACCACTTACTCCTGTCACGAGCGGCACGACGCTTCGAATAGGCGTCACAAATCGTCCGATGAAGATCGCGAGCACGCCATATTTATCGATCCTTTGCTCGGCTTTTGTCAGCATGGACGCGCGTTTTTTCGCGAATGAGGTTTGGTGAAATTTCGGCCCCATCAGGCGTCCGATGTAAAAGCCGCTATGATCACTCAGCAGCGCTCCTAAAAATGCGAGGGGTAACATCTGCTCCAGTGTCGCGATTTGCTCGACATATAAAAGTGTGCAGACTGATAATAGGATTGCGCCGGATATAAATAATCCGATGCCGATAAAGGCCTCGAGAAAAGCAAGGAGCGGCACAACCAGCAGCGCATATTGCAGATGCTCTCGCAGCCATTGGGTGATAACGTCTTCGATGGCGAAACCTTTGTCGTCTCAAATTTAAAGATTCAGCCGGCGGTATGAAAACAGATATGCCGCGTTAAGGCCTCCGGCAGGTCGCCAATTTTGCGCCTGGTGGCTTTAGAGCTGACAGTCAGGTCAAGACGGCTCTTGAGGGGGCTTATCCCGCGGCGATATATTCGCGCATCATCGCGGCTTCATTTTCAGCATCCGCAATCTTGCGTTTCACAACATCCCCAATGGAAATCAGGCCTTTAATATCGTCCCCGTCGAGCACGGGAACATGTCGAATTTTGGAATTGGTCATGATGGCCATGACGTCATCCACACTGGTTTCACTAGACACCGTGAAGACGTCTTTCGTCATGAACCGTGACACGAGTTCGTCGCGAAAACCGGTTTCTTGGGCGAGGGATTTTCGGATAACGTCGCGTTCAGATAAAATTCCGGCGAGCTTACCCGCATTATCTGTGACGAGCACGACTCCGATATTTTTTTCATTCAGCAGCGATATGGCTTCGCGTAAATCCGCGCCGTCAGATACCGCATAAATGTCGTGGCCTTTATTTGCCAGAATGTCTTTAACGCTCATAAACTCTCCCTTGTGCACCCACATAGCACATTCTGGCGCGCTGTCCAAATTCCCGCGATGACGGCCGTCAAAAGGCCCTATCTTTGGCTTTACTTGCGCGCCCGGTCTTGCCACCGTGGCGCGCATGACAGCCCTTTCCGATAAGCAGTTCGAGGCCGCAAAAATCGCGGCGGTCGCACTGGATAAAGCCGCAGGAAATATGCGCGTTCTCTCATCTTTGAGTTGGGACAACGCTCTGCGCGATCCGTTTTTGAAACATGGCGTCATGCCTAAACCGGACTATCCGGTTGTGGACACGACCACGGCGCGCGAGGCCGTTGCATTTGCGCGAAAATATATCGATGGCGATCATGTCGTGATGCAGTGGCTCGCTCGTCTCTGCGTGACTTTGGACACGACAGCCAATATGATGGATTCGCGCGAGACGCCCGCATTTTTCGAACATTCAGCGGCGCTTTATGGTCAGCCCACAGACTTAATGCTTGATAAAACGACGCGGGTTTTGGCACTGGCCCGCCATATGGACGCCACGCTGGACGGAATTGATTTCGATCAGTTGGTCGTCGAAGGCTATGAAGAAATATTGGACGCAGAAGGTTTTGCAGACGCGTTGGAGGATAGGCTCGATCATTTCTTCGGCGGGGACGCGCCGTCCGTGATTGTCTCCGATGCTGTTTCCGCCAAAGCAGCGGCGTCGTCCAAACGTATTCGGGTGCGTTCGGACGCGATGTTTACGGACCGCGATGTGGACCAGCTTCTACATCATGAGGCGCTGGTGCATTCGGCAACGGGACTAAACGGTCGGTTACAGGAAAACTTTCCAATTCTGAAACGCGGTCATCCGGGTACGACAGAAATCCAAGAAGGCTTGGCCGTTTTTGCTGAAGTTATCACGGGGAATATGGACCCGCGGCGGTTCCGGCGTTTATCGGGCCGCGTCATGGCCATACAAATGGCGATTGAGGGCGCAGATTTTAAAGAAGTTTTTGATTTTTTCGCGGAACGGGAAGGGCGTGAGCAAGCCTATGAAAATACGCGGCGGGTCTTTCGCGGCGGGGTAATATCGGGCGGCGCGCCCTTTACCAAAGATATGGTTTATCTGAACGGCCTATTGCGCGTTCACAATTTCATCCGCACAGCGGTGAAGCTGCGGCGGTCCGACTTAATCCGGGTTTTATTTGTTGGAAAGCTCGATATTGAAGATGTTCCCGCGCTGGCACAGCTCGCCAGTCTTAAACGGATAGAGCCGCCGAAGTTCATGCCGCCTTGGGCCAGCGATCTGCGCTTCCTCGTCAGCTATATGGCTTATTCGGCCTTTCTTAATCAGGTCAAAATGCCGGGATTCCAGGCGTATTATGCGAAAGAGCTGGATGAGGTGCCATGTGTCTGGACCTTCGCCGATGGCGACCCCGAAACCTAATCATTATTGTCTGCATATCTACCGGACGCATTTCTATCGGGAAGAACATGCATGAACCAATAAAAAATTTTGGACCATCCTGATGTTTCGAACACCAGAAATATTGCCCAGAGTGTGGACCGCTCGCCGCGATAACGATCTTTCCAATGTAATATTGGAATGAGAGTCAAAACGCCCACAAGCCAGATTAAACCAAAACCAAAGGCGATGCCTCCAAGCACTGACAGAAATTGAATTTTGGTCAGCATTAAGGGGATGCCAATAGCCAGTCCCAGGACGGCGGCTAAGGCGCTTCGTTTTAACCAGCCAAACTTTTGACTAAACCATTCCGACTTGGTTTGCTGACTTTTCATTAGCTCTCGCGGCGGGTCAGGAAGGCGAGACGTTCAAATAAATGCACGTCTTGCTCGTTTTTCAATAGCGCGCCATGGAGCGGAGGAATCATTTTTTTCGGGTCGGCTTCTTTAATTGTTTCCGGGTCAATGTCTTCGACCAGTAGGAGTTTCAACCAGTCCAATAATTCAGACGTGGACGGTTTCTTTTTCAGACCCGGCATCTCGCGCACGGCAAAGAAACGTTTCATAGCCGCAGACAACATGCGCTGCTTGATGTCCGGAAAATGCACTTGAACGATTTTTGCCATCGTCTCATCATCCGGAAACTGGATATAATGGAAGAAACAGCGGCGCAGGAATGCATCCGGTAAGTCTTTTTCATTATTGGACGTGATAATGATAATGGGGCGTTGTTTCGCACTGATGGTCTCGCCGGTCTCATAGACAGAGAAGCTCATCTTATCGAGCTCATGCAGGAGGTCATTCGGAAATTCGATATCGGCTTTGTCAATTTCATCAATCAGCAGGATTGGGCGGACATCCGATTCGAAGGCTTCCCAAACTTTGCCTTTGTTGATGTAGTTTTTGATGTCGTGAACGCGGTCATCGCCCAGCTGACTGTCCCGCAAGCGCGCAACTGCGTCATATTCATACAAGCCTTGCTGGGCTTTGGTTGTGGATTTGACGTTCCATTCAATCAAGGGCGCGCCCAGGCCTTTGGCGATTTCATGCGCCAGAACCGTCTTCCCTGTTCCCGGTTCGCCTTTAATAAGCAGCGGGCGCTCCAACGTAATCGCCGCATTGACTGCCATTTTCAGGTCTTTTGTCGCTACGTAATTGTCTGTGCCGTCAAATTTGGCCATGGGACGTCCTTTTTGATTGTCTGTGTTGTATTGAATGATGTGCTTAGGGCAAGGCAAGCTTGC
>CALFWV010000217.1 GCA_937927825.1 uncultured Caulobacterales bacterium
CGGGAAAGGTTGCGTGTTTTTTCGATTTATCAGCCACGCATCCCGCGATTTAATCCAGCGTATATTCTGGGGCGCTACATTATTCTCAAGCAGCCAAAGGATGGCATCAATCCCAGTTTTACCGCCGCCAATGATTGTGAACCCACGCGGCGCATCGGAAATCAATGGAAGGTCATTTAGAGGCATAAACCGGACGTCAACCGTCACTTCAAAATTGGGTTTATGCGTCGACGGAACGGAGGTGTTCAAATGGGTGCAGTCGACGGTTTTTTTGGCGGTCGCCTGCGTTTTTTGGCCGCTTAATTTATTTATGAAAACACCCTCGCCTTTGTAATCCGATAAAGGGAAAAAGCGTACCCGTCCCGAAGCGAGGAATTTTTGCCGCATGACGGCTTCAAAATAGGAAAGGATTTCCGGGCCCGTTGCGAGATCTCCGAGGCCTTTATTCAGGCCGGTTGTATCGCGAAGACCTTGGCTTAATTCGCGGGAGTTCACGCCGTAAAACGCGCTGGGTTGATGCAGGGTGACAAAGGGGTAGGCCGAGTTCCAATGCCCGCCGGGCTTGGCAAAACGGTCGACCATGACGATGTCCACGTCAGGGATTTCGTCCAGAAGCGTATCGACAAAAGCCATACCGACAGCTCCGCTGCCGATTACAAGATAATCAGTTTGAATAATATCGATCATGCGAAACAGCTAACACGGTACATTCGCCGTGTCGCATCATCATTTAGCCCCTAAAGGAGAAGTAGACCCAGGAGACCTAGTTCAATGTACGGGCAATCCGAATACCGTAATCGTCATATCGGTAATCCGTGACGTAACGAATACGTGCCGCTGCGCGGGTTTGATAGCCATGCGTTACCCAAGATCCGCCTTTCATGACGCGGAACTTACAATCGCCATCCATCCGAGGCGCGCCGTCGCCCAGAGCGCCGCTATGATCAGGATTCCAACAATCTTCGACCCATTCATACACATTGCCATGCATATCATATACGCCAAAAGCATTCGGTTCATACTGACCAACAGGTTGAGTCTTGCGCAAATATGCGCCTTTGGCACCAGACCCATATGGCGCCTTTCCGTCGAAATTCGCGAATTGAGCGCTCATGTCATACCCAGTGCTAAATGGTCCGTCTTGGCCTGCGCGGGCAACATATTCCCACTCAGCTTCCGACAGCAAACGGTAGGTTTTTCCTGTTTTTCCATTCAACCAAGTCAAGAAATTTTGTGCATCATTGTAGCTGACGTTGATAACCGGACGCTTTCCGCGTCCCCAGCCTTTATCATCCGGCTTATGACCGGCACATCCGCCGCCACTGACACATTTATTCCAATCATCGAAAGTGATCTCATACTTGCTCACTTCAAACTGATATCCAATGTACGTATCCCGAAGCGGATTTTCAAAACGCGCGCGCTTTTTCTCAAAATCCGGAGACCCCAATTTCCCTGCACCGGGGTTTATCACGACCATTTCAATACCCATTGGAGAGCTGCCCGCCGTCACCGGAGCCATTGGAGCCGGAACACTTACGGCGGCCGCGGCTCTAGCGGCTTCGCGCTCAGCTGCGCGGCGTTCGGCGCGTTCTTTCAAGATTTGCTTTGGATAGCTATCGACAACTTCAGGGGCTGTTTGAGAAAAAGCTACGGAAGGCACGGTCAAACCAGCACCTGCAATTCCGACTATCAATACCGTATTTAAGAATTTCATCGTATTTCCTTCTAACGTCCGAACGTCCAGCCTAGCCTGACCGGAGTGCTGCAAACATCTTATAGCTGCGAAACTGGTGAAAACCGAGTTAACGTCACTCATCTTAGGAGTCTTATCGAAATCTACGGAAAGCGCCCGTGCTTCGAGGTTTACAGTACGGGTCAGCCAATGACTGTCAACCTCGCTTTTCCGTCTTCGGGCACAAAATGCAGGTCAAACACACTGCTTTTCAGGGCATTCGGCTGCACTGGGCTAATGCTCATGTCCGGGATTCGTACGCGCAAGTTTACGCATCAAACCCGGCCATATGAGATTATCTCCCATACCTGGGATGAAGGCTGCGGCGCCTTGCTGATAAACACGGTCTGCCATATCCTGTGGTTCTTCAACCAGAAGGTCTTCATGACCCGCGCTTTGCGCGAAAATTTGAGCTTTGCAAGCGTTCTCCAGGAAGTACATGCGCAAAAAAGCCGTCCCGCACGTCGGCCCGAGCGTGAGCGTACCGTGATTGCGCAACATCAGGAGCGATTTAGCCCCCAGGTTGGCCACGATACGGTCTCTTTCGTCCAGCTCTAAAGCGATGCCTTCATAGTCATGATAGGCGAGATCATTATAAACTTGCATCGCCATCTGCGTATAGCGACGCAAACCCTTCTTCTGCGCGCTGACGGCCATCCCATAAGGCGTATGAACATGAATAACACATCCTGCATCGGCGCGCGCAAGATGAACAGCCGAATGAATTGTGAAGCCAGCCGGATTAATAAAATAGGGTGTCTCTTGGCAAATTTTCCCGGTTCCATCAATTTTGACCAACGCAGATGCCGTCATCTCGTCAAACATGACGCCGTAGGGGTTTATCAAAAATCGATGTTCGCCATCTTCATCGGGAAGGCGTGCAGAAATATGCGTGAAGACTAAGTCCGTCCAACCGTGCATTGCGCAAAGGCGGTAGGTGGCAGCAAGATTCTTTCGAATTTTCCATTCCTGATCAGAAACTTTACCTTCCAAGCGCTCAACACCCGCCGGATCCGGAATGTTGAACCCTGACATGCCTTCCAGGGCGCCGCCCGGATTATTGTCTGTCTGTGCGTTCATGGCTATCTCTCCGTTTTCTCTCTTGATAGCCTGCACATCAAATTTAGCAAGTTACGGGCGGGTCATGACACAAGGTTGGAAATTTGGAATGCGTTCTGACGGAACGCCGATTTCAGCTTTCACATTAAGGTCCTGTGCCGGGTTTGAAGCCGTTGTTTTAGATCAAGGCGCAATCCTACAGAGCTTACGCTTACCAAGTGGGCGCAACGTGGTCTTAGGCTTCGAGGATTGGGCAGCTTATGAAAATGATACAGCTTACATCGGCCGGTTCATTGGGCCCAATGCGAACCGGATTGCCGAAGCGCGCTTTCGCATCGATGCCCATTGCTACCACCTGACCGCAAATGACGGCGCCAATAACTTGCATAGTGGTCCGGACGGATTTGATTCTCAGCTCTGGTCCGCGGCCGAAACAAAAAACGGATTAGCCTTAAAACTCAAGACGGCAGCCGGACATAACGGATTTCCCGGTGCCACGCATGTGAGCTTAAACATTTCGCTTGTCAAAAACAAATTGCGACTGGACGTTCAGGCCACATCTGATCGGCCTACCCCCTTTAATCCAACGTGGCATCCCTATTGGAACCTCTGTGACGATACTCGGGTCGACGGGCATGATTTACATGTAGACGCCCAGAACCATACGCATTTCGATTCTGGTAAGTCATTAGCAGTGGAGAAGACGCGGCATGATTTCAGACGGAGCACCCCCTTGGGAAGTGTCCGGCTCGACGCTAACTATAAGGCCGTTAAAAGCGCGCACTTGCAATTCCGGCAAACCCGATTGACCGTCTCCAGCTCACTACCCGACATGCAAGTTTATACCGGCGACAGCCTCCCTCATCCCCGATCAGGCATCGCACTTGAACCTCAGTTCCAACCCAATGATATAAATCTCGGACAAAAGTGCCTGTTGCGCGAGGGTTCAACCTATCATCACTGGATTGAATATCGTTTCGACGAAATTTAGAGAACGGATGCAGGCTCCACCCAATCTAAACCTTGTGCGTCGGCCACGGCCTTTATCGTCAATTTGCCCTCGCAAACATTCATTCCATTCAAAAGATGCGGATCCTCGCGCATAGCACCTTTCCAGCCGAGCCGGGCAATACGCTTCGCATAATAAAGAGTCGCTGCGTTCAAAGCATATGTGGATGTTCGCGCAACGGCGCCCGGCATATTTGCAACGCAATAATGAACCACACCATCAATAACATAGGTCGGGTCAGCGTGGGTGGTTGCCTTTGAGGTTTCAAAACACCCACCTTGGTCAATGGCTACATCGACCAAAACTGCGCCTTCTTTCATTGTAGGCAGCATATCGCGAGTGACAAGCTTTGGAGCCGCTGCGCCCGGAATTAGAACGGCCCCGATAACAAGATCCGCTTCGGTCAATAATTTTGCTAACGCATCCGGAGTGGAGCGGCGGACTTGTGCGCGATTTCCAAACTCATAAGACAGTTTCTCCATAACTTTATTCGACCGCTCTAAAATGGTTACGTCGGCTTGCAGACCTATCGCCATTAAAGCCGCGTTATAACCGACATCTCCGCCCCCAATGACAACGACTTTGCCGGAGCTGACACCGGGGACACCACCCAAAAGAACCCCGCGGCCACCGCCTAATTTCTGCAGCGCTGTTGCACCAACTTGTGTCGCAAGACGACCGGCCACCTGACTCATCGGCTTCAGTAACGGCAACTCACCGCTATCATCCGTCACAGTCTCATAGGCGATGCAAACTGCGCCAGATTTGATCAAATCGTTTGTTTGCTCGGGATCAGGGGCAAGATGAAGGTAGGTATAAAGAATCTGACCGGGCCGGAGCATTGCGCGCTCAACGGCTTGGGGCTCTTTAACCTTCACTATCATTTCGCAATGCGCGAAAATTTCAGCCGCTGTGTCTTTGATAATCGCACCGGATGCGAGGTAATCTTCGTCCATCGACCCAATACCTGCGCCAGCCAACGTTTCGACCCAAACTTCGTGGCCATCCGCACTCAGTTCCGACACGGCCTCCGGGGTTAATCCGACGCGATATTCTTGCGACTTAATTTCTTTAGGGACTCCGATACGCATAACGCTCTCCTTCGTGAGCTTCTTAAATATTCCAGATCACTTGGGATTTTCTGCAAAATCGTCTTTGAAATAAATTATATTCTGAGATAATTCATCAAAAAATACGGTTTAGTTCGGATAATTTATGACAATTTCAGACATTGACAGAAAAATCCTTCATGAATTGCAAACAGATTGCAAGCAAAGCTCTGCTTTAATTGGAGAGAAAATCGGCCTTTCTCCCTCTGCCTGCCATCGACGTATCGGGTTGCTAGAGGAGCGAGGCCTTATTGAGAGGTACGCGGCTCGCTTGAATGGTGAAAAGCTTGGGTTCGCCATGACATTTTATGTCGAAGTGACTTTGGAAGGGCAAAGTGAAGCCATCTTATCCGCATTTGAAAAAGCAGCTTTAGCTAGAGCTGAGGTGTTGGAATGTCATCTTATGACTGGACAGGCCGACTATATGTTAAAAGTCGCGGCCCCGAATACGGCAGATTACGAACGTATCTACAGACGGACAATTGCAGCATTACCTCACGTTAACCGCATACAATCCAGTCTCGTCATGAAAACGGTCAAACGCTGGACGGGATACCCCGCCCTTCGGCGCTAATGAAGTTTCGGAAAGGGTGGCCGATTTTTAACCTGATAAGCCGTAAAATTCACGACAAATCGCATGGACCACAGCTTTTCGCTCGGCTATGCCAAAGGTTCAAGTAAATCCGAGTATCTGGCGGGGACATTTTGCCAACATCATTGCGCAAACAAAGCTGGATGAAATCCGCTGCATCAACTGTTTTAATATCGCTCGCCGGATTAGCGACTCCTGCCTATGCGCAGTTTGGCTCCGCCCAACAATCCAATCAAGATTTAAAACTAGCCGCTGACAGTCCTTTCCGGGATCCTGATATCATCTACTTGGAAGCCGATACGCTGACAAATGACGAAGCCACGCAAATTCTCACGGCGCAGGGGCAAGTCGAGGGACGCTACCAAGACAAAACATTGAGAGCTGATCGCGTCGTATATAACCTGGAGTCGGGTCAAGTTATCGCCAGCGGTAATGTCGTGTTGGTTCAGGCGGACGGAAGCTCTCAATACGCAGACAAGCTGGAACTTTCCAATGAGCTGGAGGCGGGTACGGCCACAGATTTCGTCGCTAGATTGCCGGATGGGGGCGTCACCGCAGCTCGCTTTGTCGCCCGAGGTCAGAACGGCGAAGTCGAACTTTACAATGCGTATTACACGGCTTGCGAAGTTTGCGAAGAAAAACCGAACCCGAGCTGGCGGATTAAGGCTCGCCAGGTCACCCAGGATAAAGACTCACGTACAGTTCAATATCGGGACGCAACGTTCGAGCTTTTCGGCATCCCTGTTTTCTACACACCTTATCTCGCCCATCCCGACCCAAGCGCAGATCGAGCCAGCGGTCTCTTGGCACCTTATGTAGGGTATTCTGACGCCACAGGGTTCAATGCCCGTGCGCCATATTATTGGGCAATTGATGACTATACTGAAGCCACAATAACGCCGCGCATTTATTCAAAGGTCAATCCTCTGCTAGAATACGAGGTAGCCCGGCAATTCCATACAGGTCGCATGGAATTAAACGGCAGTCTGACATACGGCAGTGTTTTTGACAGAAATGGCGATATTTTTAATGACGCAACCTTATTCCGAGATCCGGACACGGCGCCCGTCGGGAAGAAGATACGTGGACATTTCAATGCAAAAGGGTTGTTTACCCCCACTAATTTTTGGACTTATGGATTTGGCCTTCAATACACGTCCGATGACTTATACCTAACCCGTTATAGCCTAAGTGAACAACGCGACACGCAGGGCCTGTACGAAAGCGACTCTCGCCGGAATACTTCGCAAGCCTTTATCGTCGGACAAGATGATTCGATCCGGGTGACGTTGTCTTCGGTCGCCTTCCAAGATCGGCGCGATCGCATTACGGTTTTAAATAATGGTCAGTTTAATTTCACCGAAACGGACGATGGAACGCTGCCAATTATAGCACCGCGGCTGGAGTTAGAACATTATCTGACAGACCCCGTATTCGATGGACGCTTGAAAGCGAGCGGTAATGTTACGGTATTAACGCGGGATACAGGATCAGATTACACGAGAGCAACGGCCGGCCTGGATTATAGTAAAACTTGGATAGCCCCGGGCGGTGTTGAAGTTAAACCATTCGGGAATGTTCGCAGCGATTTGTATAGCATTGAACCTGATACCGAAATTTTACCCGATGTAGAGAAAAACACATTCAACCGTACGCTTGGCCAAGTCGGGGTAGATATTCGTTATCCTTTCTTGAAAGCAGGAGAATCTGTCACTTGGGTCCTCGAGCCCCGTGTCCAAGTTACGCAGAGTTTTGGCGACGCAAAGCTTGATGAATTCGTAGACAGCGGTGCCGCAAACCTCAATTTCGCCGAAGATGCCGGAAATGCAGACTTAGATGCTTCCTTACTTTGGCAAACCAACAAATCTTCGGGGTTCGATTTCTGGCAGGAAGGCACGAGGATTGATGTCGGCGGCAGCTTAACGGCAGATTGGGGCCGAATTAGCTCTGCAAGCTTATTCCTCGGCCAATCTTTTGCTTCCGGAAGTAAAGGACAAGCGATAGACGGACTCTCAGGTGCCGACGGGGAATTTCTTCTCGGGTCCGGATTAGAGGGCAGTCAGTCTGACATTGTTGGGGAAGGGTCTTTAGCGCTCGGAAATGTATTCAGTGCACAGACAAAAGTGCGGTATAATCAAGACACCAATGAGTTAACCCGGATTGATTCGCGGGCTCGCTTGAAATCGAAGTGGGTTGAAGCGCGCGGGCGATATTTTCGATTGAATGATGCCAGTCAGCAATTGATCGACACCATAGATGCCCCCCAGGAGGAAATCACGGGATCCGTTCGTCTTCATATGACCAAGAACTGGAGCACTAGTTACGCACTCTCACGCGATTTGGATAGCGACACAACTCGGCGTCAATCGCTTGGGCTGCAATATCGCGATGATTGTACCCTTATTGAACTTCTCTATTCAAGACGCCGGTTCGATAATGATGCTATTCGCGACAATTCAGGTTTCGGAATTCGGGTTTCGTTATTGTCACTCGGTGATTTTGGCGGCTAGCCAACAAAGCTTTTCTCAACAACGAATTCAGCGGGTTGAGAGTTCGATCCTTCTTTGAGCCCAAACGTCTCCACAAGCGCTGCAGTATCATCAATCATTGCCTTTGATCCGCAAATCATAACGCGATCTGTTTCAGGGTTTAGAGCTGGCGTTCCGGCTTCTTCGAATAGTTTTCCGCTTTCAATGAGTGTGGTTATCCTGCCCTTTAGGGAATGATTCTCGCGCGTCAGCGATGTTATGAGTTTTAAGCGCGGCGTTCCGTCTTCTCGAACAACCATCTCTCCAACGAGTGGGTCATTTATTAAGTCACTGACGAGACGTTGAGAATATTCCAACTCACCGGCTTCACGGCATGTATGCGTGACGATGACTTCATCATAGCGCTCATATGTCTCTGGATCACGGACCAAGGACGCGAATGGCGCAAAGCCTGTACCTGTAGAAAACATCCATAAACGCTTGCCGGGAAGTAAAGCATCCAGAACCAAAGTCCCCACGGGTTTCCGTCCAAGTAATACAGTATCCCCAAGCTCAATGCCCTGAAGGCGCGACGTCAGAGGCCCGTCTTCAACTTTAATGGAATAAAACTCGAGCTTATCATCCCAAGCTGGCGACGCGATTGAATAGGCCCGCATAATGGGTCGTTTCTGGTCCTCAGTTTTCGGCAAACCAATCATAATGAACTCACCCGTTCGAAATCGAAATGAAGACGGGCGAGTAATTGAAAAGGCAAAAAGCCGATCTGTGAAATGTTCAACTGAGAGGACTTTCTCCTCTGTAGGGGCATTTGACATGGTAGAGAGTCTATCCTGAAATTTTGTTTCGCGCGCCCAATAGACTCACGAAGGTGATGTTGCAACATTCTATATAGTGAACCAATCGTTCTTTATAAAGAACACACGAGGATGTGATGCATTTATTTCCGATTGGAAGTTATCAAGTTGAACCGTTGCTGTGAAAGTCTAAACAGATAGAATGTCCGACTTAATTTCAAAGACAGATTTTCCTCTCAACACCTTTGAAGAGTGGCGTGACTCAGTCGAAAAAGGGCTGCGGGGGAAACCTTTTGATACATTATTGCGAAAGACCGAGGACGCAATTGTCAGAGGCCCGCTGTTACGGGCGGAAGATCTGCCGCCCTCTCTTGCAGCTCTGGGGCGGGCTAATGCGCCTTTGCTGGAAGGGCGAGCTTGGCATATCGCCGCGCCAGTTAGGGGCAAAAATTTAGGGCACGCCAACCAGCAACTCTTGGAGGATTTGAACGGCGGTGCGAGTGCGGTTCGGATTGAAGCCTCTCTCTCTCTCTCGAACCAGAGCGACTTCAAACGCGTTTTGGAAGGCGTTTACACCGACTTAGTTCCGATTCAATTCGTGCCAAGCGCGTTGACGACCGAAATGGTCCAACATCTTACCGAGCTAGAGCGCTTGAGTTCAGCGGTTGTTTGGACGGGACTAGATCCGGTGAAAACCACAAAGACCCTTCTGTCTGCTATAAGTTCTGTGAAACCGAAATGGCGGCTCCTGGGCGTATCTCCGGCGCAAATTATTCATGAGGCCGGGGGTACGAATGTTCAGGAAATTGCAGGGATGGCCGCGGCCCTCGCAGAGTCCATGCGGATCCACGGGGTAAGTGTTACCACACAACATATGGTCATCGACCTGGCCGCTGATTGCGATACGCATCTGACTATCGCAAAATTTCGAGCGGCCCGGCGCATCATCCTTCGGATAGCCGCAGCTTTCGGCGGGGACGGCTCTGAGATTCCTCTCTGCGCTGTCACCTCGCAACGCATGATGCAGACAGAAGACGCCTGGACCAATTTATTGCGCGTTATGAGCGCAGGTTTCGGAGCAGTTTTAGGCGGAGCGGACATGATAACAACTCGACCGTTTACGGACGGATTGGGCCAAGCGACTCCCTTCGCCCATCGTATCGCGCGAAATATGCAATTAATGATGATGGAAGAAAGCCACTTGGGCCAAGTTTCCGACGTCGCATTCGGAAGCTATTGGCACGAAACCATGACGGAGCAACTGGCGCAAGCGGCGTGGAAAGAGTTTCAAGCGATAGAGGCCTTGGGCGGGATGTCTACATACCAAGACAGCGACCAATTTAAGGATGACATCGGCAAATCAGGTCAGGATAGAAGGACGCGAAATGACCCCATCCTTGGAGTGACCCTGCATCCGGCAAAGGATATCAAAACACCGGAGGTTCGGTTATGAGCTTTCCAGATTTCACGCAATTGGACCTCGGCTCAAGAGTTTCGATAGAAACGGCCTCGAAAACGACCTGGACTGCACCTGAAGGCATCGACATTAGGTCACGATATGGTCCGGCAGATATCTCAGACCTTCCCTTTACGAACACCCTGCCCGGCTTTGCCCCCTATATTCGCGGACCTTACCCGACGATGTATGTGCAGCGCCCCTGGACCGTCCGTCAATATGCAGGCTTTTCAACAGCCGAAGACTCCAACGCGTTTTACAGACGTAATTTGGCGGCCGGTCAAAAAGGCTTGTCAGTGGCATTCGATTTGGCAACCCATCGCGGCTATGATTCCGATCATCCGCGCGTTCCGGGGGACGTTGGAATGGCTGGCGTTGCCATTGATAGCATTTACGACATGCGTATCTTATTCGACAAAATCCCGCTCGACAAAATGAGTGTATCAATGACAATGAACGGCGCGGTTTTACCAATTCTCGCGCTCTATATTGCTGCAGCAGAGGAGCAAGGGGTCAAGCAAGAGCAACTTGCGGGAACCATTCAAAATGACATTCTGAAGGAGTTCATGGTTCGAAATACCTATATCTATCCGCCTAAACCAAGCATGAGAATTATCTCCGATATATTTGCGCATACCAGTCGAAATATGCCTAAGTTCAATTCCATCTCTATCTCGGGTTATCACATGCAAGAGGCTGGAGCGTCAGCAGATATTGAGCTCGGATATACCCTCGCCGACGGCTTGGAATATGTCCGAACCGGAATCGCATCCGGAATGGAAATTGATAGTTTCGCGCCCCGTCTCAGCTTTTTCTGGGCTGTCGGCATGAATTATTTCATGGAAATCGCAAAGCTCCGCGCGTCACGTCTGCTTTGGGCCCAACTTATCGGCGGGTTCAATCCGCGAAACCCAAAATCAAATATGCTTCGAACGCATTGCCAAACTTCCGGCTGGTCCCTGACGGCACAAGATGTATTTAATAATGTTGGCCGGACACATATCGAAGCCATGGCGGCCGTCGATGGCGGCACGCAATCATTGCACACAAATTCCTTGGACGAAGCTCTCGCTCTACCTACAGATTTTTCGGCACGTGTTGCACGAAACACCCAAATCTTTCTTCAAACCGAAGGCCAGCACACCGCCCAAATCGATCCATGGGCGGGTAGCTATTATGTTGAACGTCTCACCCATGATTTGGCGGAGCGGGCCATGTCTCATATCCGTGAAATTGAAGCCCTAGGCGGGATGGCCGCCGCTATTGAGGCCGGCATCCCTAAACTTCGAATTGAAGAATCCGCTGCCCGCATTCAAGCCCGAATAGATAGCGGCGCGCAGACAGTTGTCGGCGTGAATAAATATCTCTCGGACGAAATCGACGACATTCCAATCCTGAAAGTCGATAATGCGGCGGTTCGGCAGGGGCAAATTGCGAGGTTGACCCAACTTCGCACTGATCGTGACACCCAAATCACGATGGATGCCCTAGATGCCTTGACCAAATCTGCTGGTACAGGCGAAGGAAACCTGCTTGAATTAGCCGTCGATGCGGCCCGCAAGAAGGCTACCGTCGGCGAAATCTCTGACGCGTTAGAGAGGGTTTTCGGACGGTTTAGCGCCAAGCCCGCAGGGGTCACGGGCGTTTACTCCAGCGCGTTTGATAAAAATAACCCCAGCCTGAAAGACGCAAAATCACGTATTCAAGCCTTTACGGAATTGGAAGGACGCAAGCCAAAAATCCTGATCGCGAAGATGGGACAAGACGGCCATGACCGCGGTCAAAAGGTTGTCGCTACAGCCTTTTCCGATATAGGTTTTGACGTCGTCATTGGACCGTTATTTCAAACACCGGAAGAAGCCGCCGATCTGGGTATAACCTCTGAGGTGGATGTTATTGCAGCGAGTTCACTGGCCGCTGGGCATTTGTCACTTGTGCCCTCATTGCGGGAGGCTTTGAAAGCCAATAATCGCGAGGACATCCTGATCATTGTCGGGGGCGTCATTCCGCCCGAAGACGTCGAAACGCTCAAAGACATGGGCGCGAAAGCTGTCTTCCCACCCGGAACAAATATTCCAGACGCCGTTCTGGAGGTTCTGGATGTTGTGAACATGCGCTTGAGTCAGGGTGCATAAATGTCGTTTTTTCCCTCAAACTTCGAAGGTCGAATGGGCAAATGATCCGCCGCATTGCAGAATTGGCAGCTGCGTGTGGACGCGGGCTAAATTCAATTCGGCCGAAACGTGCATTTGGGCCGGCTGAGCTCGATCCCTACTTCGGCTACGCAACTGAAAGTGAATTGGTCCTTCGCGGGCGCATTTTAAGCCGGCGTCCAAACAAGACGGCTAAACCTCCGAAAGAGACACCGTCAACATGGTCAAATTTCAAAGCAATGGCAGCCCTCTTTAACACAAGAGAATTGGACAATGTTCATGTCCGTTGCGCAGGCGAGGAAACCGTTACGAATGCAGAAGGTTATTTTGATTTGAGGCTACCCAGACCGACAGAGGTGTCTGGGTGGTTGTCTTTTGATTGTTACTTCAACCATCAAGACGATCCGGCGAAACTCACCGTTCTTGTGCCTCCATTAATGGCAAAATATGGCGTTATTTCCGACATTGACGACACTTTGATTAAGACCGAGGCTTGGAGCCTTCTGCGAAATTTGTGGAATTCTATGACCGGAAGTGCGGAGTCACGTTTAGTGTTTTCCGACGCAGTCGCCCTTATCAGAAAACTTCATAATGATATAAATCCCGTGTTTTACGTGAGTTCCTCTCCTTGGAATTTACACGCCTTCCTGAGTGAGATCTTTGAAAGGTCCGGATTAATTCGTGGGCCAAAATTCCTGAGAGACCTCGGAATTTCTAAATCAAAACGTATGAGAGACAGTCATCGCAATCATAAGGGACGCTCTATCGATACAATCCTTACGGCAAACCCGGGGCTGACATTCATACTCATTGGCGATACCGGACAACAAGATGCTCATGTTTATTATGACGCTGTCCTCAGGCATCCCAAGCGTATTCGGCAGGTTATTTTACGGACACCACAAGCGTCTTTAGACCGATCAGACACACTCTGGATAAATAAAATCATGGAGACTGGTACACCGGTTTATATTGGTGAAACCTACGGGCCATACTTAAGCACATAATCCAAGCCAGTCTCCGAAACGAGACTCCTTAGCTGGCGTTGACCAACGCCATGAATTCAGCCCGCGTTTCTGCTTGACGAAATTGACCGTCCAAAGCCGAAGAAATCATCCGGTGTGGCGTTCTGATACCGCGCATAGTCATACAGAGATGCTCACCTTTGGCTAGAACGGCTACATTTTCTGTTTCTAAATATTTTTTCAAATCATCTGAAATATCGGCGACGAGTTTTTCCTGCAAGGATAAGGCATGAGCGTTCTTATGCGCGATACGCGCAAATTTCGACAGACCGAGGACTTTGTCTTCGGCGATATAAGCGACAGACACATCGCACCAAAACGGCAGCATATGATGTTCGCACATTGACCAGACGCGCATTCCCGTAACTGCGACCATCTGATCGTGCCGAACTGATGAGAAAGTGGTATTTAGCTTGCCCGGATTATATTCAATGAAGTCTCGCCAAAAATTAGCAATGCGGCGCGGCGTTTCTAACAACCCTTCACGGTCAGGATCTTCCCCCAAAGCAACCAGCATTTCACGGACAAGTTCTTTTAAGCGTGGGTGGTCAACTTTTTTGGGTTTCAGATGCTGTTCTGGCATATTTAATCTTTCCTAAAGCAACAGGAACGAAACCGCCCCGCAAAGTTTGTACGTTCGGCGGGGTTAGGTCGATTGCAAATGAGAGCGTATCATTTCAACCCGTCGTCGATTCGCTCCTTGATCAGAATATCCGACTCGGCTGGCAGAGCGAATTTGTGTGCGTTCCCCGTCTCGGCGAATTTCGACATCATCTACAAATTTGAAAATACGGCTCATATATGTCGCGGATAGATAATCATCGGAACGCGATGTAATTGTCCCTCCGGTCGCTTCAATCGCCTGTGCCACATCGGAAAATTCTGCGCGTAGAGGCTCAATGGCCCGTTCAGGCTGCGTCCCCGACTCCGAGCACACGGTGTTTGGTTTCTGCCCGGGTTCAGACAAACGCCCGCCCATTAACCCTGCCGCTTCGCCTTTCTGGCTCCATATTCCGAGTAAGATAAACAAAACAACCAGAGCTCCGATAAGGTATAAAAATGTCATGCAACGTCCTCACCAATGTGCGAGTCCATGACTTGCTCTATGTAATCATCATACCAAGTTGGTCCACGCAAGGATTGGAAAAAACCATTATGGCCACCATGCGGATGAATGATGCGGCGTGCCCGATGATTAAGTTTCAGCCCCAATAAATTTTCAACGGGAATCATTCCGTCATCTGCCGCCGTAATGAGTGAAATTGGGACGGGACAGTTTTCCAAATCCCATTTATCTACACGATAGGAGTCAAAATAGGATTTCATATCGGGAAACTCCGAATATCTCGGCAAGAGTTTTTCCGTAATCCCCAAAACGGTCCGCTGGGAAAGTATTTCCTTAAAATCATAAAGATGCGGGTAGAGCTTCTGCTTCTTTCGTAGCGAGCGCGTCCATTTTTTCAGAAAATAATGTTGATAAAGCGGGTTGAGGTCCACGAGCGGCGCTGCGCCCCACGGATCAATCACCGCACTAATCGCGAAGATATGTTTCAAATTCGGAAGGGTTAAATCCCGCAAAGATCGGGCGATGCGGAGCGCGAAATTCCCGCCCAGAGAAAACCCGACGATATAGACAGGTGCGCCCTCGCCAAGTTTGGCCGCCTGTTTCACGGCGTCGAAGACTTCGTTGAAAAGTGTCGAGTAAAACAGACCCTCATTCAAATCATGCGTGTCTCCGTGATCGCGATAATTCAGACGGAAAACAGAGGCCCCGCGTTCATAAACCCGTCGCCCGGCTGTGACGACATAAGTGCTGTCTTGCGAGCCTTCCCAACCGTGAAGAAAAATCACCAGCGCTTTATTCTCAGGGTGACGGGAAAAACTGCCCTTGAGTCGCGCGCCGTCATCACAGTCCAGAATGATGTCTTCGCTCGCATCGACCATAGGATTTGGCCCGCGCTTGCGGAACTTCAGACTGGCGAGGATGGTTTGCACCAATTGATGCCGAATGAGAAAGGGCGGACGGAACGGCCGCACGCCAATCGGCAAAGGCGGCAAGACGGTGGGGTCTGACGATAGGGCGGATGCAGGCATAATACAGGGTATTTGAATCAAAAAACGCGGCTGTGCAAGTCACACGCCGCGCCTTCTAATTTACAACAGGGCCACGCCCAAATTTGCTACAGATCGTTGAGATAGGCACCGAAATGCGTGTTTTCAGAGGCCTTTAATCCCAGCGCCTCCACTTCACCCATGAGCGCGGATGGGTCTTCAGATCGCAGAGAGATAGAAATTTTCTTCTTTCCGTTCACATCGATGGTTTCAATTTCGACGGCCACATCATTACGCGCATAATGGCGACGATTAAGGTTAGCCTCATAATAGCGCGACTTCTTAGACAACGCATCTGTCAGGCTCTCCGCATCTGCTACGGAAGAACAGGATCCGCGAAATTTCGGTACATATGTCCCGATAATGGAGGCCGTTGTGCGCTTCATTGGGAATGTCGTCTTCACACTTCGTTCCCACTGCTCGAGCGGGCCTTGCGCGGAAACCATCGTGTGAACTTCCAGCGTTTCGTTATCGCACAGTGTTGTGATGGTGTTCGAGCGACCCGGCAGCAAGAAATATCTGTCCGTGTGATCACTGTCGCCATGTTCGGCAAATTCTTTTTCGATGACCTGAACGATATCATCCAATTCTGAATTATCATCGAAGAATCCGCGCCATTGGTAAAAACGATCCGGTCCATTGGCTGCATGGCGACGGGACGGATTTAGGGGGCGGTTATCGAGGTAAAGCATAATGACCTTTAAAAGTTTCTGATTAGGAGGGGCGTACTCATTAAACCCAAAGCTTAAAAGCTGTGGGCATGAACATAGTAAAGATTATGAATCTAACCTGCTGATTTCGGGCAGAGGTAACGATGTCCAAAGGCTCGGCATAAAAAGTCTTTAGCAAATCTTAACGCGAGAGTCAAAGATTTGGTGCCGGCAGGCTGCACGTTAGGACAGAGTAGAAAACAGGGGCGCAGGCTTACAGCCGTCTCCCGTGTGTTGGGGCGACTACAATGAACCCGTTTTAAGGCAGGACGGCCCGCGTGGTCGGTCTCCGCGATGGAGTACCGATGAAAAATGACTATGTTTTACGCGAAGACAACCACGCGGCTGCGACGTTTTACGGACCGGCCTGGTAAACCCTTTGCAAACCGCTCGGCCGATATCCGTTATTATCCGAATATCCAACTCCGCAGCCCAAAGTCAGGCTCCTATCCCCGTAAGA
>CALFWV010000218.1 GCA_937927825.1 uncultured Caulobacterales bacterium
TGCTTGTGGTGGTGAACTCCGTCTCCGCGCTCGTGCATCTTTATAGCTGGGGTTATATGGAAGAGGATCCATATCAGCCGCGCTTTTTTGCTTATCTTTCGATTTTCACTTTTGCCATGTTGATGTTGGTGACGTCCGACAATTTCATTCAGCTTTTCTTTGGCTGGGAAGGCGTGGGCCTCGCGAGTTATTTGCTGATTGGCTATTACTATAAAAAACCGTCGGCCAATGCGGCGGCGATTAAAGCCTTTGTGACGAACCGCGTCGGCGACGTCGGCTTGGCGCTCGGTATCATGACCATCTTCCTGATGTTCGGATCTGTTAAATTTGACACTGTTTTTGCCGCGATTGAGAGCGGCGTGGATATGACGCTTCCGTTCTTGGGAATGGAATTCAACGCTGTTGAGTTGATTGCATTTCTTTTGTTCATCGGCGCGATGGGCAAATCTGCGCAATTCGTTCTGCATGTTTGGTTGCCCGATGCGATGGAAGGCCCGACGCCTGTGTCTGCCCTTATCCATGCGGCGACTATGGTTACCGCTGGCGTTTTCCTTGTTTGCCGCGCCTATCCAATTTTCGAACTGGCCCCAAACACATCGGGTTTCATCACGGCCGTCGGCGCATTCACGGCGCTCTTTGCGGCGTCAGTGGCTTTGGTTCAAAACGACATTAAACGCGTTATTGCCTACTCAACCTGTTCGCAGCTCGGCTATATGTTCTTCGCGGCCGGGGTTGGCGCTTATAATGCGGCGATGTTCCATCTCTTCACCCATGCGTTCTTCAAAGCGCTCCTCTTCCTTTGCGCGGGCTCTGTCATTCACGCGTTGCACCATCAGCAGGATATGCGGAAAATGGGCGGCATCTGGAAAAAGGTTCCCTGGACTTATGGCGCGATGATTATTGGTACGCTGGCTATTACAGGCATCGGCATCCCGGGTAGCTATACGTGGGGCTTCGCTGGTTTCTTCTCCAAAGATGCCATCATCGAAGCGGCCTTTGACGCGCGCGCGGTTTCCGATGCAGCCATCTTCGCGTTCTGGATTGGTATCATCGCTGCGCTGATGACCAGCTTTTATAGCTGGCGTCTCATCATGATGACCTTCCACGGCGAGCATCGCGGGAAACAGAAATATTTCGACGACGCCCATGAGAGCCCATGGAATATGCGTCTGCCGCTCGTGCTCCTTTCCATCGGCGCAGTAACGGCCGGCGCGGTCTTTTATAAATATTTCATGAAAGATTATGGCGGGTTCTGGCACGGGTCCTTGCCGGGGAAAGCCGGGGACACCCATGCGGCGATTTCGAACACGCTTTTTGCAGCGGCCGAAGGCGGACATAGTGATGTGTATGAGCCCAAAGGCTTCATCGATTGGCTGTTGTTCCGACCGGTGCACGGATATCCATATTGGGTTTTATTATTACCACTCCTGGCCTCCATCTCCGGATTTGTACTTGCGTGGTTTATGTATGTGCGCGGCAGCGTTCAGGCCAAGATTGACACGATTGCAGATACAGGCGGTTCGCCGCTCTATAATTTCTTGCATAATAAATGGTACATTGACGAGCTCTATGACGCGACGGTTGTCCGCGCGACGCGCAAACTTGGCGATTTATTTTGGAAAGTCGGGGATGTCGGCATTATCGACAGGTTCGGACCGAACGGAGTTGCGAGTTTTGCGAGCGGTGCCGCCAAGCGCGTCTCGAAACTTCAGACCGGTTACCTTTATCACTATGCCTTCGTTATGCTGCTCGGCGTTGCCGTGCTGATACTCGTCGCATTCCGCGGAACGGCGGGGTAGGACTATGTTAGAAGATCTCCCAATACTGAGTTTAATCACGTTCATCCCGCTGGGAGGTGCTCTGCTCCTGAGCCTTTTTGCTTGGCTTGGAAAAGCCGACGGACGAGAACAATTAGAGCGCAATGCGCCCCGCGCCGCGCTCGTTATCTCTATCGCGGTTCTGATCCTGTCCGTCGTGATGACTCTGGACTTCGACAGCGCAAAAGCCGGGTTCCAATTTATGGAAGACACGCCATGGCTGGGCGGCGGTATTGAATATCGCGTTGGCGTAGACGGAATTTCCGTTCTCTTTGTCTTGCTGACGGCCTTCCTGACGCCGTTCTGTATTCTCGCCTCCATGACATCCGTGAAGAAACGGATGCTCGAATATATGATTGCGTTCTTGGTTCTTGAGACGTTGATGATTGGCGTCTTTGTCTCGCTCGACCTAATTTTGTTCTATCTTTTCTTTGAAGCCGTTCTCATTCCAATGTTTATCATCATCGGGGTCTGGGGCGGAAAAAACCGAGTCTATGCGTCATATAAATTCTTCCTCTACACGCTGCTCGGCTCGGTCTTGATGCTGGCAGCTATCCTGTGGATTTATTTCTACAGCGGCGAGCAACTCGGCGAGCGCACGACGGATATGCGTGTTCTCATCGAAGAGCTGAAAATACCGGGCGGCGTGCAGACGTGGCTCTGGCTAGCATTCTTTGCATCCTTCGCCGTGAAAATGCCGATGTGGCCGGTCCATACGTGGTTGCCTGACGCCCACGTTGAAGCGCCGACGGCCGGGTCCGTTATCCTCGCGGGTATTTTGTTGAAGCTTGGCGGGTATGGTTTCCTGCGCTTCTCCATCCCGCTTTTTCCCGAGGCGTCGCTGAGCCTCGCGCCCATCATTTTCTGGATGTCCGTGATTGCCATTATCTACACGTCACTCGTGGCCTATCGTCAGAACGATATGAAAAAGCTCATCGCTTATTCCTCGGTCGCGCATATGGGCTTTGTGACAATGGGTATCTTCACCTTTAATACGCAAGGTATTCAGGGCGGTATTTTTCAAATGCTCAGCCATGGTATTATATCAGGCGCGCTCTTCTTCTGTGTCGGCGTCATTTACGACCGCATGCATACCCGAGAGATTGCCTTTTATGGCGGTCTCGTCAGCAAGATGCCGGTCTACGCGGCGTTCTTCCTGCTGTTCACCATGGCCAATGTCGGCTTGCCGGGGACGTCCGGTTTTGTCGGCGAAATTCTGACCATGGTCGGTGCCTACCAAGTCAATCCGTGGATTGCCTTTGGCGCAGCCTTTGGGATGATCCTTTCCGCTGTTTACGCACTGCACCTTTACCGCGGCGTTATCTTCGGCGAGGTTGTCAACGAGAAGTTGGAGGGTATTTTGGATGTGACCAAAACCGAAGCTTTCATCCTCGGGACATTGGCCTTCTTCACCATTCTGCTCGGCGTTTATCCGTCACTGATTACAGATGTCACATCAGCATCTGTTGAAAAACTCATCGCAGATTTTAACAACGCGCAGATTGCGGCTCAGACCGCAGCAGGGGGCGTGAACTAATGTTCCAGACTGTCTCAACATTTTTGCCGGAATTATTTCTGGCTTTCACGGCGTCGCTGCTTCTTGGGTTTGGCTTGTCCAAGACTGAGGATCGGTCCGTCATTGTCCGCTACATCTCTGTCGGTATTCTGGTTGTCTTTGGCTTGATGGGCTTTGTCCTTGACCGCCCGGCTGGGACGGCCTTTTCCGGACTGCTTTATAACAATGATTTCAGTGACTTTCTCAAAGCGATAATCGGGTTCTCAGCGGCCGCAGCCTTGCTGTTGTCGAAGCATTATTTTCAATCGGAAAAATTGGATCGCTACGAGTTTTCCGTCCTGACGCTTTATGCCGTGCTCGGCATGTCGATTATGGTTTCCGCCAATAATCTCCTGTCTAT
This sequence comes from uncultured Caulobacterales bacterium, assembly GCA_937927825.1. Lineage (GTDB taxonomy): Bacteria > Pseudomonadota > Alphaproteobacteria > Caulobacterales > Maricaulaceae > Litorimonas. The sequence goes on from CALFWV010000218.1 coordinate 3,734, forward strand.
GTATATCGGCATCGAGATGCAGTCTTTGGCGCTTTATATCATGGCAGCGTTTAATCGTGACAGCCTGCGGGCCTCCGAAGCGGGATTGAAATATTTCGTCTTGGGCGCTTTGTCCTCCGGTCTGCTGCTCTATGGCGCATCCCTTATTTATGGCTTCACAGGGTCCTTGGATTTCGAAACCATTCGTGCCTCTATTGAATTATCCGGACCGAAGAATGGCGTCATTGCCGGTATGGTCTTCTTGCTCTGCGGCTTAGCCTTTAAGATTTCTGCCGCGCCGTTCCATATGTGGACGCCGGATGTTTACGAAGGCTCTCCGACACCCGTCACTGGTTTCTTTGCGGCTGCGCCAAAGCTCGCCGCAATGGCCATTATTGCGCGCCTGATTACGGTCCCGTTCGGGGATATCATCGGCCAGTGGCAACAGGTTATCATCGTGATGGCCGTCTTATCCATGGTCGTCGGGGCATTAGGCGCAATCGTGCAAACCAATATCAAACGCCTGATGGCTTATTCCTCTATCGCGAATATGGGCTACGCTTTGGTGCCTTTGGCCGCGGCGAGCGTGGCAGGCGTGCAAGGCATGATCATCTTCATGACCATTTATATCATTACGGTGATTGGCGTATTTGCGACCATCCTTCAGATGCGTTTACGCAATGGTATGGTCGAACAGATCAGCGATTTATCCGGCTTGTCAAAATCCAGTCCGGGTATGGCGATTTGCCTGACCATGTTTATGGTCTCCTTGATTGGTATTCCGCCGTGGCTCGGTTTCTTTGGTAAGCTGTTTGCCTTCTATCCGGCCGTAGAAGCCGGCCTGACATGGCTTGTTGTCATTGCACTTCTCGCGTCTGTGGTCAGCTGTTTCTATTATCTGCGAATTATCAAAACGATGTGGTTTGATGAGCCGACACGCGAATTTATCAAAGCGCCGCGCTCTACCCGCGCAATCGCGCTCATTGCGGTCTTACTTGTTCTGCCAGTTCTTATTTTACCCGGCATTTCCGGCGGCGGGATTGGGCTTGCGGAAGCGGCTGCACAGGCGCTCTTCGCGCAATAACCCGAAGTCTCACGACGTTGAAATTCATCCAATATGAGAGCCTCGGCAGTACGAATGTCGAGGCGGATAAATTATATGACGCGGGTGAGAGCGTTCCGTTCTGGGTCCGCGCTGAAACACAAACTGACGGCCGGGGCCGCCGGGGTAGAGATTGGGTGTCTCCCGTAGGGAATTTCTACGGAACGGCGGTCTATGGCTTTGACGGCGCTCCACAAGATACGGCCAAGTTGAGCTTTGTGGCGGCCATCTCCGTTGCCAACGCCTTGTCCGCCTATTCACTGACCTGTACGCCAAGTTTAAAATGGCCGAATGACGTTCTCCTCAATGGCCGCAAGGTGGCCGGCCTGTTGTTAGAGGCTAAACCGGGGCGCGTGCTCATCGGGATTGGCGTGAACCTCGTGTCGCATCCGCCAGGGGGAAATATTCCGGCGACGCATCTGCTAGAACATATGTCGCCCGAAGCTCTCAATACAGAAGAGCCTGAATTCACAGGCGCAGAGAGTTTTCTCGCCATGCTCTCTCAGCGTTTTGACGAGGCTTTTCGCAAACATCTGGCCTATGGATTTTCAGCAACGCGAGCCGATTGGACGGCGCTGGCGTCCGGCATCCCGGGGCCTGTTACGGTTCGCCTACCTGACGAGAGTTTTACGGGAACGGCGCAAGGCCTTTTGGAAAACGGAGCGTTGCGCGTTGCGTTGCAGGATGGCACGGTTAGGGACGTCCATGCGGGCGATGTCTTTTTTGGGAGCTGAGCCATGTTACTCGCGATAGATAATGGCAACACGAATATCATCTTCGCTGTCCATGATATGGACACGGGCTGGTTATTTGAATGGCGTATCGCGACCGACCCGACCCGCACAGCAGATGAATATGCGGTTTGGTTTCATCAGCTTTTGGGCATGGTAAAGCTGACGTTCGAAGATATTTCAGCCTGTGTTATTTCCTCCGTGGTCCCGCAATCGATTTTCAACTTGAGAAATCTCGCCCGGCGACATCTTGAAGTCGAGCCGATTATCATTGGGGAAGAGGGCGTGGATGTCGGCATTGGCGTCCGGGTGGATAATCCGGAACAGGTCGGCGCGGATCGATTGGTTACGACCTTGGGCGCGGTGCAGCGTTATGACGGACCTTTAATTATTATCGACAGTGGAACGGCCACGACCTTTGATGTTGTGTCCGCCGATAAACATTTTGAAGGCGGCATTATCGCGCCGGGCATTAACCTCTCCATGCGGGCCTTGCATGAAGCCGCCGCTCAGCTGCCAAGGATTGAGATAAAAAAGCCGGATGCCGTGATTGGCAAAAACACGGTCGCCGCCATGCAATCCGGGGTCTTCTGGGGGTATATCGGCCTGATTGACGGTCTGGTCCGCCAAATCCAAAAAGAAGATGAGCGCGAGTTTACCGTGATTGGTACGGGCGGCGTCGCTTCACTCTTTGACGGCGCCAGTGAGACAATTCAGCACTATGACTCGCAACTAACGATAGATGGTCTATATGAGGTATGGCGGTTAAACCGCTAGACAACATAAAGAGCGAGCTTAATCACAAGCGGCTCTCATCTGGATGCGATGCGAAACGGCCTCTCGCTCCTCATAACAAAGTAACATTATGACAAAACAAAAACGCGAAGACGAATTTGTCTTCCTCCCCCTCGGCGGGTCCGGGGAAATTGGTATGAACCTGAATATGTTTGGGTTCGGACCTTCACATGACCGCAAATGGATTATCGTCGATATGGGCGTAACCTTTGGCGGGCCCGATACGCCGGGCATCGATATCATCATGCCTAGCATTGAATTTATCGAGCAAAACCGAACGGATATTCTCGGCATTGTCCTCACCCATGCGCATGAAGACCATATGGGTGCGCTGGCGCGTCTTTGGGACCGCATTCGCTGTCCCGTTTGGGCCACGCCCTTTACCATGTATCTGGTGAAAGATCGTTTGGCGGAAGCGGGCATTTTGGACGATGTGCCGCTGAACCTTGTTCAGCTTGGAGGGAATATAGAAATCGGCCCCTTCGACATCGATTTGATTACCTTGACCCACTCCATCCCTGAACCCAATGCGTTGGCAATCAAGACCAAGCTCGGAACCGTCCTGCATACCGGAGATTGGAAAATTGATCCTGCCCCGCAAATCGGCGATCCTGTTGACGAGGACGCTCTGCGTGAGCTCGGTAAAGAGGGCGTGCTCGCCATGATTTGCGATTCGACTAATGTGTTCTCCCCCGGGGAAGCCGGATCTGAGGAGGGCGTTCGCCGTGAGCTAACAAAGCTGATTGCGGAATATGATGGGCGCGGTGTGGCCGTGGCCAGTTTTGCGTCCAATGTCGCCCGGCTAGAATCCGTGATGATGGCGGCGCGCGAGAATAACCGCTCTGTCTGCCTCATGGGACGCTCTATGAAACGTATGACGGCCGCAGCGAAGTCCATTGGTTTGCTCGATAAAGTCGGCGCGTTACTCTCTGAGGATGAGGCACAAGCTATGCCGTCCGCCCATGTGCTTTATCTGTGTACGGGTAGTCAGGGCGAGCCCCGCGCGGCGCTCTCTCGCATTGCAAACGGGGAACATCGCAGCGTGAAATTCACCAAGGGTGACGTTGTTATCTTCAGTTCAAAAATCATTCCAGGGAATGAGAAGGGCATTTTTGCGCTTCAGAATGCACTCGCGGACGACGGCGTTGAAATCGTGACAGAGAAAATGCGCGATATTCATGTGTCCGGACATCCTTGCCGGGATGAGCTGGCGCAGATGTATGATTGGGTGGAGCCTGAAATCGCCATTCCGGTTCACGGTGAACGCAGGCATCTGTTGGAACATGCGAAACTTGCGAAAAAATTGGGTGTGAAACGGGCCTATCCGCCGCGTAATGGTGAGATGATATTACTCGCGCCCAAGGGTCCGCAGGTCATTGATATTGTCGCGTCGGGTCGTCTGCATCAGGACGGCAAAGATATCGTCTCGGCCTCTGATGAAGGCTTGCGCCTGCGCCGCAAAATGGGATTTGCGGGCCACGTCTCGGTCAGTCTGGTTGTGAACAGCAAGGGTAAGATAGTCTCCGGTCCGGAGCCGCGGGCCAGCGGGATGCCCGAAGGCAAGAATGGCGAACTCCTTGACGGTCTTTTGGATGACATCGCAGATGCGGCCGAAGATGCGTTTTACGCCCTCAGCCCGCGCGCGAAACAAGATGAAGATGTTGTCGAAAACAAAGTCGCCGCAAAGGTGAAACGCGTTATTCGTGACCGAACCGGCAAGCGAACCCCCGTGGAAATCGTCGCGCATAAGGTGAAGTAAGATGGAAGACGACTTTAAACTCGGCGCGATGAATCATGTCGGTGTCGCTGTCCCTGATATGGCGGAGGCGATTGCCTTTTACCGCGACGTTATGGGGGCGGTAGATATCACCGAGCCAAAAATACTTGCGCCGCAAGGTGTGACCTATGCCTTTGTCAATCTTCCGACAGGGCAAGTGGAGCTCATAGAACCTTATGGTGAAACTTCGCCCATCTTGAAGTTCCTCGAACGCAATCCTAAGGGCGGGCAGCATCATATGTGCTTTGAGGTCGACGACATTCATCTGGCGAAAACCGTCATGGAAACGCGCGGCATGCGCGTTTTGGGCGAGCCAAGGATTGGCGCGCATGGGACACCCGTTGTATTTTTACATCCAGGAGACTCCGGCGGTGTATTAATAGAACTGATGGAAATCCATAGAGAGCATTAGCGTGAACCTATTCTCTGCATTCGTTGTCTGGCTTATCATTTGGTGGCTGACCCTTTTTATCATCCTGCCCTTGGGCATTCGCGGGCAGGCGGAGGAGGGCGATATAGTCGAAGGTAGTGAGCCCGGCGCGCCGCACACATTGGATATTAAACGCAAGTTTGTGCAGACCACCATAATCGCGTCAGTGATTTGGCTGCTGACCTGTTTGTTGATTGTGTCGGGCTTGATTAACTGGGACATGTTGGCAAGATTTTTCCAGCGCTAAATTTATAGCTAACACACAGTTAACGTCTGGCTGCCATTGAAGGTCTTGTCGCTACACACGGGCTCGTCTATGCCCGAAAAAAGACCTCATCTATAAGAGACCGCTCCATGCGCCTGTCCCGCTATTTTTTACCGCTCCTCAAGGAGACGCCCTCTGACGCGACAGTCGCGTCTCATCGCTACATGTTGCGTGCCGGGATGATCCGTCAGAACAGCGCCGGGATATATACGTGGCTGCCTCTTGGGCACAAAGTCCTCAAGAAAATTGAACAAATTGTTCGTGAAGAACAGAATAAAGCCGGCGCGATAGAAATGTTAATGCCGACGATACAAAGCGCGGAGCTGTGGAAAGAGACGGCGCGTTATGATGCCTATGGCCCCGAAATGCTGCGGATTACCGACCGTCATGACCGCGAAATGCTTTATGGCCCGACAAATGAGGATATGATCACGGATGTGTTCCGGTCCTTTGTGCGGTCCTATAAAGATCTGCCGAAAATGCTGTATCATATTCAGTGGAAATTCCGCGATGAGCGCCGCCCGCGTTTCGGCGTGATGCGGGGCAGAGAGTTCCTGATGAAGGATACCTATAGCTTCGACCTAACCGAAGAAGACGCAGTGAAATCCTATAATAAGATGTTCACAGCCTATCTGAACACATTCGCGCGTTTGGGGATTAAAGCTGTGCCGATGAAAGCCGATACAGGCCCAATCGGCGGCGACCTCTCGCATGAGTTTGTCATCTTGGCCGAGAGCGGCGAGAGCGAAGTTTTCTGTCACCGCGATTTGGTCGAAATGGCGCCACCAGGCGATGTCGATTTTGACGGCGACCTTAGCCATATTTTTGACGCCCGCACGTCACTCTATGCGGCGACGGAAGAAATGCATGACGCGGATGAATTCGCGAAAATTCCGACGGATAAACAGCTTTCCGCCCGCGGAATTGAAGTGGGGCATATTTTCTATTTCGGGGATAAATACTCTGCCCCGATGAAGGCAACGGTGATGGATTCAGATGGCAAACCGCAAACGGCCATGATGGGCAGTTACGGCATTGGCGTCTCGCGTTTGGTCGGCGGCATTATCGAAGCCAGCCATGACGAGAACGGTATTGTCTGGCCAAAGTCGGTCACGCCATTTGGGGCAGGGGTTATGAACCTCAAACCCGGACATGAAGAATCCGATGACGTCTCAGAAGATATCTATCACAAGTTGGTGGCCGCAGATGTTGACCCGCTGCTGGATGATGAAAAAGGCTCTATTGGCGTGAAGTTCTCACGCATGGACCTCATCGGCTTACCTTTCCAAATCGCCGTTGGCCCGCGCGGGTTAAAAGAGGGCAGCGTCGAAGTTAAAGACCGCGCCACCGGCGAGAAACAGAATATGACACCCGATGAAGCTGTCGCGCTGGTCATTGCCGCCTACACGGACGTATAACCGATGCGTATTCAGGACTTATACCAATGATAGCCGTGTTTTTAGAATGGCTGTTTCGGGGCCTGGGACTTCTGGTAATATTGGGCGTCATCGTTGCCGCGATTGCCCTGATCGTCCTATATATAATTGTCATCAAAAAAGCCATTTTTACAAAAGACGGCACTGAAAAATTCAGTAAAATCGAACGCACGACGGCGACGCGTTACTTGAAAGCCAAGAGAAACCAAGGCGGTGTTGGCTTAATTGCGAGTATCTCATTCGTCTGCATCATGCTGGCCATTGCGGCCATGATTATCATTATGTCCATAATGAATGGGTTTCGCGGCGAAGTCATTCGGCTAACAATCGGAAGCGAAGGTCATATCTATGTGAACCTCACTGACCCCTCCATCACAGAGCCCGAAATAAAGGCGTTAGAGAGTAGATTAGACGCAATCCCGGGGGTGGACGAAGCTTTTCAATACACACAACATTATACGGGTGTGCAGGCGAACGGCGTGTTCGGACTCGGCCAGGTTATCGGCATTCGTCCCGATGTCTTGCAGTCTTATGACTTCATCGCCAATAGTGTCGTGGAGGGGTCTTTAGAGGGATTTGGACAGGGCGCGGGCTCTGACCGTCAAATCGCGATGGGGTCACGACTGGCGGCCAATCTTGGACTTCAGGTCGGCGATGCTATTACGGTTTATTCTCCGCGTGTGCGGACAACAGTAACGGGACCACAACCCATTCGGAAGAACTACACGGTAGGTGCAATTTTTTCTGTCGGGATTATCACTACCGATTTGGCATATGTTTATATGGATTTAGAGCAATCCACTCTTCTCTTCGAAGGGGGAGAGGTCATGGGGAAACTTCAACTCCGTTTAGAGTCCCCTGATGATGTAGACCGGTTGGAACAGCCCGTTTACGATGCGTTGCAGACCTCGGCGTCCTTGTCGACGTGGCGTGATAAAAACGCGGCGACAGCGACGGCGCTCCGGACCGAGCAAATCGCGATGCGCTTTATTTTCATGATTGTTGTAATTATCGCGGCTTTTCCGGTGTTGGCCTCTATGATTATGCTGGTCAAAAACAAGTCAAAAGACATTGCCATCCTGCGAACGATTGGGATTACGCAAGGGGGAATTTTGCGCATTTTCCTGATGTCCGGCGCTGTGATTGGTGTTTTGGGCACATTGGCGGGACTCGTGATCGGGACATTGTTCTGCCTTAATATCGGGCTTGTCCAATCCGCTATTGAAGGCATAACGGGACAGCCGTTGTTCCCGGAAGATGTTTATCAATTAGCGGGGGGTATTCCTGTTAAAATGGTATGGCCTGAGATTTTTGGTGTCGCGTTTTGGGGGTTCTTAATCTCAACCACGGCGACCTTAATTCCGGCCTTGTCGGCCTCGAAAATCGATCCCGTAGATGCGCTGAGGTATGAATAATGATGACGCGATCTCGGCCTGTTCTCTCTGTTCGTAATCTACATCGGTCCTATCCATCCGGCGGCGGAACGCTGACCGTCATGGCGGGGGCAGATATTGATATTTACCCGGGCGAAATGGTGGGCCTTATCGGCCCGTCCGGGTCGGGTAAATCTACCTTGCTGCACGCGGCCGGGTTGCTGGAAAAGCCGAATGCAGGTGACGTTTTCATTAATGGCCGCGAATGCCTGAAACTGTCCGATGATGACCGTACACGTATCCGCCGCGAAAGTGTTGGCATGGTCTATCAGTTCCATCATTTGCAGAAAGAATTCACCGCACTTGAAAATGTCGCCATTCCGCAGATGGTCGCGGGTAAATCCGGTAAAGAGGCTGAGGCAGAAGCCGCGCGTCTTCTCAGCAATATGGGCCTAGCGGAACGTTTGACCCATCGTCCAAGTCAGATGTCAGGCGGAGAGCAGCAGCGCGTTGCGATTGCCCGTGCGCTTGCTAATCGCCCGCAGATATTACTTGGCGATGAGCCGACTGGTAATTTGGATCCAGCCACCTCCGACTCAGTGTTCCGTAGTTTATTGGAGCTCACCCGCACAGAAGGCGTCGCGGCCCTCATCGCGACGCATAATATGAATCTCGTTCCGTTTTTCGACCGTGTGTTAACGGTGCAGGACGGTTTAATCGTGCCGTGGCAGCCCCCGGTTATTGAGACGTTCGGATAGCGCCCAAAAGATAAATCCAACCGCGACTAGGCCAAGCCCGCCCAGCGCAGCCGTTGGGCGATCCATGACGACAAAGACGAGCGTCACGGCTGTAATGGTCAGATAAATGAGCGGTACAATAGGATAGCCCCACGTCTTGTAGGGGCGCGGTAAATCCGGTTGTCGCCACCGCAGAATAAATAATCCAATAATCGCCAACAGGCTGTTAAACGCCAGCATCGCACCCGCAAAGACGAGAATTTTGTCAAAAGTTTGCGTTAGGATAAAGAGCACCGCGATGCCGGATTGGAATATGATCGCGGCCCATGGCACGCCCTCTGCAGTGCCGCGGCCTAACCAAGACATGGCTTTATAATCCTGTCCGACGGCCTGTAAAGCACGCGGTCCGGCGAGGGTCATTGCGCTAACGGTTGAGATGAGGAGCAAGGCCAGCATGCCGCCAACTAGCCGCCCGCCGGTCTCGCCGAAAATTCTATCGGCAACGATGTAACCGATTTCGACTTTCCCCCGTAACTCTTCTACGGGGGCTGCATAGAGAAACGCCAAATTGAGCAAAACATATAGGACCGTGACTAAGGCTGTTCCGATAAATAAAATGCGGGGCAGGTCGCGCTGCGGGCGGTCCAACTCTCCTGAAATATAAGTCGCGGCATTCCATCCCGTATAGGCGTAAGACACATAAATCAGCGCGACGCCGTAAGGGACACTCAGCATAACCCCCGGGTCGGTCACGCGTGGCGCAAGATTCAAACTTTGCGGCGCGGATGTGAGGATAAGGGCGGCCAAGATGAAAGCCGTTATCAATATAATTTTTATGGCGGTAAAGGCCGTCTGGGTTGTGCCTGAGACGCGTCGCGACCGCGCGTGGAGGAACGCGAGACTAATAACCAAAGCGCAGGCCACGGTTTTCTGCTCCGCCCCGTCTAACCCACCAGGCAATATTGCGCCCGTATATTTAGCGAAAGCAATGGCAACGACAGCCGTGGGTGCGGCAAATCCAATCGTCGCGCTGACCCATCCCGATATGAATCCTGCCGCCGGATGATAGGCCTCACCCAGAAATGTATATTCGCCGCCCGATCGGGGCAAGGATGCGCCTAGTTCCGCGTAGGAGAGGGCCCCGCACAATGCCGCCAGTCCGCCGATGACCCATAACATCATGACGGCAAACAGGCTGTCAATATCGGCAAGCTGATATCCAAGCGCCGTGAAAACCCCAACTCCGACCATATTGGCGATGATGATGGCGGTGGCCGTACGGGGTGTGAACGTCGTGAGTCTCATAGAGAATCTATGCGGGGCCAGCCGCCGGAGCGCAATGCAGCGGCGGCCAAACCTTAATATCCACAGGACGATGATTCACAACATGTTGACGTTTTGTTCTCATATGAATAGAACAAATATAGAACATAATGATAATCACTGAGGAAAACACTATGACACGCCAACTCATCCACGACATTTCTTCCGCTCTCGTCTTGGCAGGCTTTGTTGCAGTCGTAACACTGTGGATGATGGTGATTGGCGGCTAGTGCCGCGCCCCCAAATGGAGTTTTGATGTCTCGGCCGGTTCGCGATTTTGTTCATCTACGTATGCGCTCGCCCTATTCCATGTTGGAGGGGGCACTTAAGATTGACGAAACGGCGAAGCGCGCAGTTCGCTATCGCCAGCCTGCGCTGGCCATCACCGATACAAATAATCTCTGTGGGGCATTGGAGTTCTGCGAGAAAGTTTCCTCTGAGGGCGTCCAGCCGATTATAGGTCTGACCCTCAGTATGGATTTGGAGGAGGCGAAACAGCCCGGCCAGATTCATAAAGATCCTGACGGGACGCTTGTTCTCTTGGCGCAGAATGAAAAGGGCTACGGCAATCTGATGGATTTGTCCTCTGCGGCTTTTCTGGAAATCGAACCAACCGATGTGCCCCATGTGAAAGCGTCCCGTTTGCAGGGATGGACGGACGGCACGATCGCCCTGACTGGGGGCCAAGACGGCGTTCTGAACAGGCTCATTAAAGCGGGACGTTTGGGAGAGGCGGAAAGCTGGCTGCTGAAACTCAAGAGACTATTTCCAAACAGGCTTTACGTCGAAATTCAACGTCACACGCCGGAGGAAAGCGCATTGACGGAAAACGCGTTGCTTGACCTCGCCTATAAACATGATGTGCCGCTCGTCGCCACGAATGAGCCCTATTTTCTCGACCCCGATATGCATCAAGCTCATGATGTTTTGCTGGCCATGAGCGAGAGTAGTTATGTCCTGGAAAAAGACCGTCGCCGTTTGTCACTTCAGCATTATTTCAAATCTTCAGAAGAGATGATCTCTTTGTTCAAAGATTTACCTGAAGCAATTGAAAACACTCTAAGTATTGCAGAGCGTTGCGCCTACCGCGTGCCGAAACACGATCCTATCCTACCAAATTTTGGGGACGGCTCTTATTCTGAAGACGAGTTGCTTGTGCTGCAGGCGAAAGAAGGTTTGGAGAAACGGTTAGAGACGATTGAGTTGGCAGACACGCGTGAGGCCTATTTTGAACGCCTCGATTTTGAACTTGAGATTATCAAGAACATGGGTTTCCCCGGATACTTTCTCATCGTTGCAGATTTCATCCAATGGGCCAAAGATAATGGAATTCCCGTCGGTCCGGGCCGGGGGTCGGGTGCTGGTTCTGTTGTGGCGTGGGCGCTCACGATCACAGACTTGGATCCGCTGCGCTATGGGTTGCTGTTCGAGCGGTTCCTAAATCCGGAACGCGTTTCCATGCCCGATTTTGATATTGATTTTTGTCAGGAACGGCGGGGCGAAGTTATCGATTATGTTCGAAACAAATATGGCGACGGGCAGGTCGCGCAAATTATTACGTTCGGAACCCTGCAGGCGCGCGCCGTGGTGCGAGATGTTGGGCGGGTTATGCAGATGCCGCTCGGTCAGATTGACCGCCTCGCCAAACTTGTGCCGTCCAATCCGGCAAACCCTGTGACCTTGCAACAGGCCATTCGGATGGAAAAAGGCTTGCAAGAGGCGCGGGATGCTGAACCCAAAGTCGCGCGTTTACTCGACACGGCGCTCAAGCTTGAAGGCCTGTATCGCAATGCCTCAACACATGCGGCGGGTGTTGTGATTGGGGACAGGCCGTTGACGCAAATTGTCCCACTCTACCGTGATCCGCGATCAGATATTGGGGCGACACAATTTACGATGAAGTGGGCTGAAAAAGCTGGCCTCGTAAAATTTGACTTTTTGGGATTAAAAACCCTGACCGTCATTGATCGTTGCATCGGATATTTAAAAAAACAGGGGATAGATGTCGATCCGGAGACCCTGTCGACGACCGTGCCCGAAGCCTATAAACCCTTGGAAGACGGTCTCTCGGCCGGGGTGTTCCAGTTGGAAAGCTCAGGGATGCGCGATGTTCTGCGTAAGTTAAAGCCGGACAGCATTGAGGAATTGACCGCCCTTATCTCACTCTATCGACCGGGTCCGATGGGCAATATTCCTGATTATGTGGAACGAAAATGGGGACGGCAGGAGATTACCTATCCTCATCCTAAGCTCGAAAACATTCTCAAGGAGACCTACGGGATTATTATTTATCAGGAACAGGTGATGGAAATCGCCAAAGTTCTATCGGGCTTTACGCTTGGTGATGCGGATTTATTGCGACGCGCGATGGGCAAGAAAGACCAAGCGGAAATGAATCGCCAAAAAGGTAAGTTTATTGACGGCGCCGTTGAACGCGGTGTGGATAGTGATCAAGCGTCCGGGATTTTCGATTTGGTGAATGAATTTGCGGGTTACGGGTTCAATAAATCCCATGCTGCAGCCTATGCGATGATTACCTTTCGCACCGCCTATTTGAAGGCCCTGCACACGACGGAATTCCTCGCAGCGATAATGTCGTTGGACTTGGCCAATGTGGAGAAACTCGCGCAATTCTACCAAGAGGCGAAGCGCATGGACGTAGAAATTGTCCCGCCCTGTATCAATCGGTCCCAAGCCGATTTTGATGTGGAAGACGG
>CALFWV010000219.1 GCA_937927825.1 uncultured Caulobacterales bacterium
CCGCTACTGCCATGTCTCTCTCCTGCTATATGAACGATAATTCCTCATATCATAAAATTGAGACTTTGTCTCTGGTCAACTCGCAATCTTTCCAAGATTTATGATAAATTGGGTTAACGAAACCTTTCAGGACTGTTTACCCTCTTCTTTGTCAGTCATTGCGCAACGGAGGCGTTCAGGTTAGGGGAAGCCCCATGGACGAGTTGCCACCTGATACGATTGAGATGGACATGCCAGAGGTTCTGTCTGAAGAAGATATGATTGCCCTCTTGGCTCGGCTGAAAAAAGAACATCGCGCCATTGATCGTGAGATTAAAGCCATGATTGAGACCGGTGTTACCGATATGTTGAAAATCAAACGGATGAAGAAAATTAAGCTGGCGATGAAAGATAAAATCACCTTTATCGAAAATCAGATCACGCCGGATATTATTGCCTAAACGCTACGCGCTAGCCCGAAAAGACGAAACGCCTATCCTCATGACCATCCACTATCATCTGCGCCAAAAGCTCGCCCGAGCCTGCGCATAAAGTCCAACCCATATGGCCATGTCCCGTATTCACCCATAAATTAGGAACAGATGTACGACTTATATAAGGCCGGCCGACGGGACTTAACGGGCGGAAACCAAACCATTCGGAATAGGGATGGCCTAGGCGCTGCATTAAATCTGGCGCAATCTGTCGCCACCGCTCTAATAGGGGACCCGGTGTCTTTAGCCCCCATCCTCCCGAAATTCGGATGCGGTCCTCAAACACCGTAAGAGCGGAGCGGCTTTGCGCATCCATAATCGGGACTGCAGGCAAGTCTTCGTCATCCTCAGGCCGGTGAAAATCTGCGGCTGCGCCGGACACCGCATTCAACTGCATCCGCACTCCCAATCGCGCGAGGCAGTCTACGGATCCTATTCCGGCCGCAACGACCAGATGATCTGCGCTGGCGAGACCATTTGAGGTTCGCACAACAAACTTTCCGTCACTTTTCCGGACATCCAAATCTGCGGCACCATATCGAAATGACACGCCGCGCGTCTCTAAATCAGCCGCTAAAGCACATCCAAAAGCCCGCGCATCCCCGGAACTATCATCGGGAAATTGACAGGCCGGCAAACCAAAGCTCTCTTTTGGGTTCATGAGAATATTCGCTTTGATGCCAATCTCATTATACTTTGTTTTCGCAGACCGAGCGGCATTCAAATCCGGATAGAGCTGCAAACATCCAGGCGCCCGCCCGGGCAATCCTAAGGATTTAATCCTGTCTAACAAAAGCGTTTTTGAACGTTCAGCAAGACGCGCCGTGACTTGGGCTGCGTCGTGTCTCGCGCGCGTCGAATCCGGCGTTTGCAACGGCTCCGGATCCCAGCTCATCGCTTGGCTGGGATGTATCATGCCTGAGTTTGAAAAGCTGGTGCCTTCACACGGGCCGTCATGCACTTCAATAACGTGCACCCGAAGACCGCGCGCAGCCACCGCACCAGCGGTGCATAAGCCAATCAGCCCCGCTCCGATAATGATAATGTCTAGTTCGCCGTTCACCGGCAGCGCCCTACACAAATGCATAAGCGGGGCAAACCCCGGAATACTTGTTCTTACTGTGATTTACCGCGTATGCGTATTTTAACGGGAGAGTTGAAATGCAGGTTGAAATGCAAAGAGTCGTAAAATTGGCCGTTGCCGCCGCGTTAATTTCAGGCTTAAGCGCCTGTAATAACGCCGCGGAGGAACTTTCTGCGAAGGCGCTGATTACGACGCCACAAGGTCCGGTCCAAGGCGTGACGACAGACAACCCCGAAATCTTTAATTTCAAAGGCCTGCCCTACGCCGCTGCGCCGCTGGGAGATTTAAGATGGGCCGCTCCTGAGCCTGCACCCCGCTGGACAGACACCCGCACCGCAGACACATTTGGTAATCGCTGTATGCAGCCGGAAGATGTCGAAGGCGGGTTCTTTGACCGCCTGATTAAGGGACACGGTCTTAGCGGCGTGAAAAACTTCCTGATAAAAAAGGCCGTCGCTGCACAAAAGCCGTCGCGGATGAGTGAGGATTGCCTGTATCTAAATGTGCGTACCGGAAATTTGGACGGCGACACAAAACAACCCGTCATGATGTGGATACATGGCGGCGGCCATCAATTTGGGTCGGGTGATTTCTCTTACTATCAGGCAAACGGATTGGTCGAAAAAGACATTGTTCTCGTCACCATAAATTACCGCTTAGGCGCCTTTGGATATATGGCCCATCCAGCGTTATCAGCGGCAGACCCGAACGGCGTGTCCGGGAATTACGGAACATTAGATCAAATGGCTGCCTTGGATTGGGTGCGGGAGAACATTGCAGCGTTCGGCGGCGATCCGGACAATGTGACAATTTTTGGCGAAAGCGCAGGCGCATGGTCCGTCACCGAATTAATGGCCAGCCCTTTGGCCGCCGGGAAATTTGATAAAGCCATCGCCCAAAGCGGAGCGTCAAACTATCACTTCGGACAAATGGACGGTTATGGGTTGGGGTGGCCAAGTGGATATGACACGGGACGAAAGCTTGCAGGGTCGGTTGGCCTAACGAACCCGACGGCCGCGGATCTTCGCGCTGTCCCGGCCAGCGAGATTATGGCTAAACTACCCGAAAAAGCAGATGAAGCCTTTCATCACATTCGGGACGGATATGTTTTCCCTAAAAATGTAGGGTCTGCCTTTCGCGATGGAGAGTTTCAGGCGGTGCCTTTTTTGACAGGATATAATTCCGACGAAGGGACGTTGTTCTTTCCGGATGATCCGCAACCGTCCGTCTGGGAGGAGGATATGCCGCGCGGCGGGCCCGACATGCTTTCAACTTTGAACGAACATTACCCGGATCAAGGATCAAAGCTCATACGTCTATATGGATTGGACACAGACTTTACGGCGGGCGGCACGCAAATGTCCGGGGACGAGATATTTGGCGTCAATATTCGCTATACTGCTGACGCCAATGCACAAGCCGGACAGCCAACCTATCTCTATCATTTCTCACGAATCCCGCCGTCGAAAAAGCAGACGTTAGGGGCATTTCATGCTGCCGAAATTCCATTCGTCTTTGACAGCTCAGAACCTATATTGGGCCTGTCAGAGGATGATAAAGCCCTCACCGAAATTATGGTGTCGGCTTGGTCGAATTTCGCAAAAACCGGCAACCCAAATGGCGACGGCATTCCGAATTGGCCCGCCTATGAGGATCAAAACTGGATGCATTTTTCCGGTAATACGGGACGGGAAATTGCCGTCGCTGAAACTCATATCCGCAAAGAGAAGCTTGACGCTTTGGAAACAGGGCTCGTGTTGAAACTCAATCAATTGGAGGCGGAATTAGTCTCGGACGGAGAGGCAGACATTTTGGAAGATTAATCTCTAAAAACCGTGGTCGTCTGGCGGCGACGGTCTACGGTGAGTTGGGTTACATCAGGCCGCGAATAATGGCCCGCCGGGTCAAAATTCTGACGTTCTCGGCGAACAAAAGCCGGATCTAATTCACAATAGCGCAGGCCTGTTTCGCCAATTAACGGCTCCAGCACCCAACTGCCGTCAGGGGCGGCCACACAAGAGCCTCCATTTGCGGGCATCTCGCTTAAACTCGCGCGAATCTCTTCCGCGAAAGGCGTATCATCGCGCACATCAGACGGCCGCATGATGGCCGAAACCGAAACACAATAGCTGCGCCCCTCTTTCGCAAGCACCGGCGTCAGGTCACGCGTATTTCTATCGCTGCCCGGCCAGCCCATGACATGAAGATCTTCGCCTTGACCATAAAGGGCGGCGCGCGCCAGAGGCATCCAATTTTCCCAACAATTCAATCCCCCGACCGTAAAATCCCCGAGCGCGTGGGTGACAAGACCGTGCCCATCTCCCGGCGACCACACCAGGCGCTCTTCATATGTCGGCTGTAGCTTCCGGTGGATAGACTGCACGGTGCCGGTCTTGTCGATATAAACATAAGAACAGTAGAGGGAGTGGCCTGTTCGATTTCGCGGGCGCTCAATAAGCCCTAAATAACAGGCCATATCCGCCGCCTTTAAGGCCGCGCATACCGCGTCTAAATGACCATCCTCTATCGTGACTGCTTGGTCAGAATAATGGGCAAAAATAGCCTTTTGCCTATCATTGTCAAAATTCGCGCCGCCTGTTCCGTCAAGCCAGAAAGGATAACCCGGCAGAAAGCTCTCAGAGAAAACAATCAAATCTGCCGTCTCTTTAGAGGCAGCCTCAATGGTTTCAATAACTTGAGCCAAACCTTCATCCCGCGAGAGCCATTTCGGAGCAAGTTGGGGAAGGGCGAGTTTGAGATGATTTGTCATAAGGACAGTTTAGCCTGCGCGCAGGAAACAACCCAAGGAGAATCATGACACCTTTTCGTGTCTCCCCTTATCCGATGGGTTTTTGTAACGTCTGGGGCGTTTTCCGCGCGACGCGTTCCAACTCGCCATCCACTTCCATATTCAATTTAACAGTCGTGACGTGCCAGCCCAGTGAGCCCAATTTTGCCAATTGATTGGATGAAAGGCGGTCTTGGACATGATTGGCCAAGTCTTGAAATTGAACTTGGCCGTCTTCGGCGTCATCCAGCGCCGCCAAGATCGCGCGCCGGACACAGTCATATTTCCAACGCGGGATTCGCGTTACGCCCTCTCGGCCCTTGGTAGGCGTGTAACAGGCAATTTTATCGTCTTCGGTCATTCCCTTCACCCTTGTTAGACCGCTTATAGCCTGTCTGACAAATTTTCCAAATCCGCTTTGCGAAACCTGATTCTGGCTGTTAGGGCAAAGTCATGCGTCAATTTAAAATACTTCCCACTTGCATCACACTTGTCATGGCTGTTGCACTGGCAGGATGTTCAGGCGAAAAACCCGTTGAGAAAGCGATTGTGGGTACTTGGGTCCAAGACACCCCTATTTCTATGACATCTCAGGGCTTTCAAACCACAACAGCGGATACGGTCCTGACATTGGGCAAAAGCGGCGATGTTAAGCTGACGCGAAATTTGGATATTTTTGGACAAGACCTTCCCGCGGAGGGCGTTGCAATCAGCCTGGAGCTGCGCGGCCAGTGGGAAATCATTGATGGTCAGTTAAAACAAACGCAGGAATCGGCGCTGATTATGCCGCGCAGAAATGACAACGCCTCAAAGACCCTGGCTGAAGATTTTCAGGCCCAAGCGAATGAAAACGAACCGACAGTGAAAGATATTATTGCCGTCGACCGACAGCAGTTAATCCTGCAAGATACCGATACGGGCGCAACGGATGTGTATAGACGAAAGTAAGCGGGCATAAACTTTAGCCTGCGCAACAAGAAAACGAGACAAATCTGGGTCTATACGCGAAACATATTCTTCCGCTGTGCTTGGACAAAGCCTGCAACATTGGTCCGATAAGCAAGCAGCGCGCAAAGATTGTGCCATTGGCAAAAGGCCGTGTTCTGGAAATCGGAATCGGATCAGGTTTAAACCTTCCCTATTATGACGCCGCCAAAGTCACATCCGTTATAGGCGTCGATCCGGATGAACATTTTTGGGCGCGCAGTGAAGATCGGCGTAATGCCGTGAATTTCGATGTCGAACGGATTGGATTATCGGGAGAAGACATCCCGATGGAGAGCGCCTCGGCGGATACCGTCGTCGTGACTTATAGTTTGTGTACCATTCCCGACCCCGTTCGAGCCTTACGCGAGATGCGGCGTATTCTCAAACCGGGCGGAGAGATTTTATTTTCTGAACATGGGCGCGCGCCCGATGCGAAGGTCGAGAAATGGCAGACACGCATCGACCCGATTTGGTCTAAAATTGCCGGCGGATGTCACAGTGGACGCGATATCCCCAACCTGATGTCACAAGCCGGATTGGGTATCATAGAGCTGCATCAACATTATATTCCCGGACCGAAAGTTCTCTCTTATAATTATTGGGGCCGCGCCCGTTAAGATGGCTCCCGCGCCCTGCCTCTAAAATCAATCTCGCTCAAGGGCCGACCTGCGCGGTTTATTTTGATTTAATTTTGGGCAGCTCTTCAAACTTACCGGGGCGTTTTTGCTTTCCGGATATCATCGCCTCCATCATCTCGGCCGGAATGAGCATAGACATATTCCAAACCGCAATATTGTCCAGTGCATCCGCCGTACTGTGATCGCGGGAATAGGTAATCGCGCGCTTACACCCATAAACGGCTAGCGGCGGCTTTGACGCAATCTCTTTCGCCGTTTCCATGACAGCGGCCAGCATCGTCTCTTGATCCGCATAGACTTCATTATAGAGACCGCGCATCTTACATTCTTGCGCGCCCATTTTCCGGCCTGTGTAAGCCAACTCCCGCACGACGCCTTCGGGCATATGGTTCAGAATACGCGGGAACGTCCCGACATCTGCCGTCATCCCGACATTAATTTCATAAATCGTGATAAAGCTGTCTTCCGTGCCGTAACGCATATCACAGGCGGTCATGAGGTCGACACCGCCGCCATAGCAGCCCCCCTGAATAGCGACCAAGACCGGGATACGGCAAGTTTCCAATGATGACAAAGACGCCTGCAGGCGGTGAACATTTGTGTAAAACTGAGCTCCATATTGCGGGTGGTTTTTATCTTGGGTCCCGCCAATATCATTTTGGAACATGCCAACATCTATGCCGGCGCAAAAGACCGGGCCTGTCGAAGATAAAACAATGACCCTGGCTTTCGAATTTTCGTCAATATCCCGGACAATATCGGGAAGCTCCGTCCAAAATTCGGCAATCATAGCATTGCGCTTTTCAGGACGATTCATGACGATATGCGCAATGCCGTCATCTATTTTTACGTCAAAACATTTGTAAGTCATCGCCGTCTCCTAAAGTGAGAAAAGATAGCCTTTGGACGGACCGCTTTGTCCATTCAAAAGATCTTTATAATTTTCCAACACGGCCTCGATACCGACTTGCTTTTCAATGGTGAGCCAATCCTTCGCGGAATCCAAAAACGGCATCCACCGCGCACCCAAATTTTGCGCAAAGCCCGCTTGGCCCCAGTCGGCAATCCTTTGTTTCGCCCGGTCCGGGGCAAAGAAAAAGGCTGTCGGTGTCGCCGTGCGCTTTGGCGGCGCTTTGGCAGCTTCTTGCCAATGGGAAATGCCGACCCGGCAGATATAGGTGAGGTTCTCTTCGAAATGATCTTCGAGTGTGCGGATCACGCCCATATTTCCTGACATATCAACCACCACCGTTTTCAGGTCAGGGTTCATATCCGTGATTGTGTCATAGGTATAAACACTAGTATAAAATTTAGTACCTTCGACAAAGTCCTTATTGCCTTCTGACGTCAATCCCACAACGGGCAGACCGTCGCGCGCTTTTAAGCAATAAGCTGTGCCGAGCGCAGTCTTAGAAGATGCTGATAAAAGCAAGACCTGCTCTGCATCGAAAAAACTCTCATCGGCCAGAAAATCATCGATTAAAAAACTTGTCGTAAAGAGCGGACGCAACACAGGTTGAAGATCGACATGGGCAGCGTAACTCGGGTCCGCCGCGGTAAAACTATAACTGCTGTAAAGACCGTGTAATCCGGAGCGATGCTCGGCAATATCCGTAAAGCCATGCGCAGACAGGCGGCCGGGCTGCATATCCATAGATTTAGCAATTGGGAAAAACCCGTAAAGATTGGCCCCAACTTCAATTCCCGGAAAGCGAGATTCGCGGACGACGCCATATCCCCAGACGGGCATACGGCCTTGCGCTTTATCTTTGGTCAAATCATAGGCGCCCGGATCGAAAACGGACCAATATCCAATTTGGTCGCCTGTCACCATATAGGTCACATTATTCGCGGTCAGCGCAAAGGATTTAATGTGGACGCGAATTTGACCCTCGGGCAGGTCGCCTTCGTCATAATTGACGATTGAGACGTCGGCGAAGTCTTTTTTATTTACCAGCAGAGTTTGCATAATGGTCCTATTTAAAAATTGCGCCGTCATCGCAGGCGATTAAGAGTTGGCCTTCCAGCCCCGCTTTTCTGTGTTTATGGATTTTGCGGTAGGCCTCAGAGCTGACTGTCGCGTACATTGTCTTGGCGTCGGGATAGCGGAAAATCGCAACGGCATCCCATTCACCTTCACCTTGTCCAATCAACCAGCTGCCCATTTTGCCGCCATAGACAGTATGTGCGCCCTCGATATTTAATGAGGCGACAAGCTTACCAAAAGCCTCCCCATAGCGTGCATAGGCGTCCGCGCCTGAAATATCTTCGCCGTCTTTATAGGTCGCGCGTTTTTTAAACTTCAGCAGGTTCAGCATAAACACAGGCTGCCCGTCGGGATGATTGGCCAAGAAGGCTGTAACCTGCTCCGGCAAAGGGTCGATTGCGATTTTGCTCATGGACTTAATCCTGATATCCCGGATTTTGGACGATATTAGATTTCGATTTTTCCAGCCAATCCTGCGGTACAAAAAAATCTGCGACCAGAGGACCGTCATAACCAGGATGTTGATATGTCGAGAAGTCTGTTACGCCATTATCGGCCAAAACAAATTCATCAATCACAAACTGCCCCGTGAAGGTTTTCGCATCTTGTGTCAGAACAAGATAGGCTGCGTCAGACATAATTTCGGGTGTGCGGCTCATTTTTGCCATGGCATCTCCGCCCAGAACATTCCTGACCGCCGCCGTATCAATCGACGTCATCGGCCAGAGCGAATTCACCGCCACTTTGCCGGAAAATTCCGCCGCCATGCCCAGCGTGCACATAGACATGCCATATTTCGCCAGAGTGTAAGCCGTATGATTTTTGAACCATTTGGGGTTCATATCCAGCGGCGGCGCAATATTGAGAATGTGCGGGTTTTCACTTTTGAGCAGATGCGGCAGGCAGGTTTGACTGACCAAAAATGTTCCGCGCGCATTCACGCCATTCATCAAATCATAGCGTTTCATCGGCGTGGCGAGTGTTGGCGTCAGAGAAATAGCGGACGCATTATTAATGCAAATATCAATGCCGCCAAAGCGGTCGACCGCTTTGGCAACGGCGCGTTTCACATTATCCTCGTCGCGGATATCGCATACCACGCCGAGCGCTTGTCCACCTGCCGCTTCGATTTCCGCCGCGGCTGTATGGATCGTCCCTTCAAGTTTTGGGTGCGGCTTGTCCGTCTTCGCAGCAATCACAACATTTGCGCCGTCACGCGCGCAGCGCTTGGCCATAGCCAGCCCGATACCGCGCGACCCACCGGACATAAAAATTGTTTTCCCGCCTAAGCCCATTCTCATCTCCAAATTTTGTTTCCATGCACGCTTAGGGGTAAGGCCGGTTTACCGCAAGCGACGCAAATGCACGTCGGTCTGTGCGTGGATGAATAACGCACGTCTTTTCAGAAAATTAAACAAAGCCTTATCAATCATGCTTAGCCGCGCGTTAAGGCGCGACTCATCCGATATTAAACTTAATCCTGTAATTCCCTTTGAAAATTTAGGTGAAAAAACGGGTAATTCTCATGCGAAATACAGCAAAACTTCTTCCAGTTCTTCTACTAGGATCAGCCTTGGGCGGTTGCTCCATGGCCGGCACAGGCGATTTCTTCGCCGATGAATATGCACATACACAACAGACCCAAATGCCGCATTACTGGGGACAAGCGTCCGGCTGCGCCTATACCGGATGCGAAGTCGCCTATCCGACGGCACCAAGTCAGGTTGCAACGCACGCTTATGGAAGTCAGGCTTATGGAAATCAGGGGTGTGGAAATCAAGCCTATCTTGAGTCCGCGCCTGTCCTTCCGTCTTATGGACAACAGGCTTGCGGAGGTCAGCCTTATGGGAATCCGGCGTATGCGGCACCATCATATGGCGGCCCATCTCATGGCGAGCCGATTTATAATGGAGCTCAATATGGCGGGCCGGCGCATGTCGGATCTCTACATAATGGTCACGGGGTTTCGCCCGCACCGCATGCCTATGCTCAGGCCGTACCGAACCATCTCGGTCATCAAGGACACTATTATAACGGGCACGATTATAACGGGCACGCCCCCGCCTATGTGCCCTCTCATGCCGGATCCCGCAGAGGTCTCCGCCAAGCTTACACTTATGGCTCTCTTGGCGCGACGCTTTATGACGTCGACAGTGACCTTTACGGTGTTCAAGGTCGAGCTGGTTGGCAATCAAAAAGCTTTTTCGGGGCAGAAGTCGAAGGATCGCTTGGATTTAACGATGACGAATCCACACTCGAAATCGGCAATACTCTACTCTCCGCAGAAAGCGGTATTGACTCACAACTTGCCGGCTTTGGTGTTGCACGTCTCCCGCTTTCCGAGCGCCTTAATATTTTGGGCCGCGTCGGATATCATAACACGGAATTCAGCGCCGTCGTCACGGATGGTTTTAACACGCAAGATGTGGAGTTCTCAACAGATGGTATCGCTTATGGATTGGGTGCAGAATATGCCATCGGCGAGAGAACCTCTTTGCGCGCAGATTACACGCGATATGATTTTGACGGCGCAGATGCCGACGCTGTTTCACTCGCCATCGCCCGTAAGTTCTAAAAACCGGGCTCGGGTTCACTTTCCTGCTGCGCCCAGAGATGGGCGTAGAGACCGTCTTCACGCAATAATTCCTCATGTGTACCGCGTTCACGGATGTGTCCGTCGTCCAAGACTAATATCTGGTCTGCGGCTGTAATTGTTGACAGGCGATGGGCGATAACGAGGGTCGTTCGATCGGTCGCAATCCGGTCCAGCGCCGCCTGAATATCCCGCTCTGTCGCGCTATCGAGGGCCGATGTCGCCTCGTCCAAAATCAGGATGGCCGGATTTTTCAGCAGCGTGCGCGCGATCGCAACGCGTTGCTTTTCCCCGCCCGAGAGTTTCAATCCTCTCTCTCCGACCACCGTATCATAACCATTGGGTAAACTTGCGATAAACTCATGAACCTGCGCGTCTTTCGCCGCTTGTTCAACCTCGGCTTGGG
Organism: uncultured Caulobacterales bacterium; assembly: GCA_937927825.1. Classification (GTDB taxonomy): domain Bacteria; phylum Pseudomonadota; class Alphaproteobacteria; order Caulobacterales; family Maricaulaceae; genus Litorimonas. The sequence goes on from CALFWV010000219.1 coordinate 10,957, forward strand.
TGGCACCGGGTTTCGCATAACCGATATTATATCCAATCGTGTCGTTAAACAGGACGGTGTCTTGCGGGACAATGCCCAACGCTTGCCGGACGCTGGATTGGGTCAAGCGGCTCAGGTCCTGCCCGTCGATACGAACCGTGCCAGCGGCTAAGTCGTAAAACCGAAATAAAATACGCGAGAGCGTGGACTTCCCTGCCCCGGTCGGCCCGACAATCGCAACCGTTTGCCCGGGTTCGATCGTAAAATTAATCCCCTTGAGAATTTCCCGGTCAGGGTCGTAGTGGAAATAAACCTCTTCAAACTCGACTCTCCCGGTAACGTGTCCGATATCTTGCGCGCCGGCGATGTCTTCAATCTCAGGGCGGCGATCCATCAGCGCAAACATATTCTCCAAATCCGTCAACGCCTGTTTGATTTCGCGATAAGCAAAGCCGAGAATATTCAGCGGGCGATAGAGCTGTGACATCACCAGTGTCACGGTCGTGATATCTCCGATGTCCATGTCGCGGCCCGTCAAAACACTTTGCGAGGCCAGCAGAACAACGGCGACCAAGCCCAATGCCATAAAGAAGCTTTGGCCGATATTTACCGTAGAAAGCGACGTGCGAGAACGAATAGCCGCTTTCATATACCCCATCATTGCGCCGTCATAGCGGGAGGTTTCAAACTCTTCCGCGCTGAAATATTTGACAGTTTCGTAGTTCAAAAGGCTGTCCACTGCTTTCGCGGCAGCTTCATTATCCTGGCGGTTCATCTCACGTCGAAATTTTAACCGCCATTCGGTCGTGTAGATTGTAAAGGCCACGTAAGTTACGACAATTGCGATGGCAATTGCGGCAAAACGCCAATCATAAACACTCGCAAAAGCGACAGCGACTATACCGAGCTGCAAAAATGTTGGTCCGATATTAAATAGAAGAAAGCGAAACAGAAAATCAATCGATTTTACGCCGCGTTCGATAATGCGGGTCAGTCTCCCTGTTCGTTTCTCCAAATGATAACGCAGCGAGAGCCGATGCATATGGGCGAAAGTTTCGGTTGCCACGGCACGTTGCGCGGATTGCGCAACAGGGGCAAAAATATACTCGCGCCCCTCGGAGAACAAGGTGGAGAGCAGGCGAAGCGCACCATATCCCAAAATCAGACCGATGATAAGGACAGTCAATTGCGTTGTGGTATCGCCGTTTTGGACAATTTTCAATTGATTAATCGCTTGGCCTAGCAGGAAAGGCGAGCCGACAATCACAAATTGCCCCGCGACAGTCAGAATAAGGGCAAATATAGACCGGATCTTAAACCCAAAATTGCCAGCGGGCCAGAGATAAGGCTTTAACCGCCCCAACCCCACGAGTTGTTTTACAATCCCGCGTTCGGGCGCATCGTCTTGTTGTTCTGTTTTTCGAGAGGGTTTCACCTGGAAAAGTTGTGGCGGCTGTAAACCCGATGTCAACCATGCTGTGCTAATTGAGAGGTAGAACACGACGTAAAGCTGAGTAGAACTTTGACCCAAACCAACAAAAAAATCATACCGACAGTTTCACGCGGCCAGGAAAGACGAGAGAGTAAGCGTCCTGGTCAAACAGATTGGCGCGTAAACCCACGGAGTTACGAATTTATTGGGGCCACCTTTGATCCGCTAACGCCGATGCAGACTTTGGCGCGAGCGAAATGGATGACTGGCGCGCATAGTTTTCGATTTATCGTGACGCCAAATGTGGATCATCTTGTGCGCGTTGCAAAAGAGCCGGAGGTTTTTAATCCCCTTTACGAGGCGAGTTGGTTATCTGTCTGCGATTCTCGTATTTTAGAAATGCTCGCCAAATTCTCCGGGGTTCCTTTGAAAGCGGTCCCCGGCTCAGATTTGACCCAACAATTATTCGATAATGTCATCAAGGCGGAAGACAGCATCACCGTCATTGGCGCAGATTCGGAAATTATTGAGACCGTCAAACGCATTTACGGGCTGCATAAAGTCAATCACTATGAGCCGCCTTTCGGCCTGCGACACAAACCGGATGAAGTTGCGAAAACGGCGGACTTTATCGCCGCCAATCCGGCGCGCTATGTCTTTATTTGTGTGGGTAGCCCACAACAGGAAATGATTGCAAAAGCGTGTTTGGACCGCGGGGATTGCGTCGGCCTCGGCCTCTGCGTTGGGGCGTCATTAGACTTTCTTTCGGGGCGGACGAAACGCGCGCCAAAATGGATGCAGAAGATCCGGATGGAATGGCTGTTCCGATTGGGCAGCGAACCTAAACGCCTCTGGAAGCGTTATCTCATCGAAGGTCCAAAAATTTTCTGGCTCTGGGCAAAATGGTCAATGAAACGCGGGTAAGCCCCCTTGCGTTGACCGCCTGCCCCCTCCACATAGCGCAAGACGGTCGCTGCGGGTTGCGTGTTTGGCACTAATCCACCGGGCCTTACTTTTCCTTAGGGAGCTGGCTCTGTTCGGACCGTGGTTCGTTTAATTCCGGCGCCCACCTCAAACCGAGGTCACGAGGATTTTCCTGCCTGCACGGACATCGTGGTGGCCGTCACTCTCTATCCTGATGCGTTAGAATCTTGACGCGTTAAATTTTTGGAGCGGCACTGCGATACAGCCCCCTTTAATGAACCTATCTCGGTATATGAGTTTTGGGTTGCGTAAACCCTTCCCATCTGTTATTTTGTTATAAAGTAACATTGAAAGCATAACATGCATCTCTTGAAGGCCATCTTTACTGGCATTGTCGCCGGTTCAAGTTTGATGGGTGCGGCGGCAAGCCCGCCGACCCTAACAGACATCGATCAGTTTTCATTTGTAAATATGCAAAATGATACGACTATTTCGGTTTCATACACGTCTTCCGGATGTTTCCACTATGAGTCAGGGATCATGTTGTTCACGCCGGAGACACTGTCCTACCAGGGGAAAAGCAAGTCTGTCGATTTTCAGGATATGGCCGGGCTCGATGCATATTTTAGAGGCCTAGCTAAAAAACAAGGGCAAGCCGGAGGCTGCACATCCTCCACGAACATGACTTTGACCTTAAACAAAGACAATCAAGTCATAGGGAAAATGCTTTTGAAAGACGATTTTTGTTTTCGCGGGGACGGCATGCTCGCGCCCAATGCGCTAAAATATAAGCTCTTTGAAAAAGAGAAAGACGAAAAATTATCCTTGATTGAAAAATAACGCGACCAAACCCCGATGTGACGAAGCCTGGCATATTCAACGTCATTTTTCGACGACCGTAACAATTGAAAAAAGACCATGCATGTCCGGGAAATAGAGATTGCCGCGATCATCGGATGTTTTCCAATCCGTACGGCAGGACCCCGGAAGATGCGGCGTCTTAAATGTCACGGAAAGATCAACCGTCTCACCGGGCTGTGTTTCGGGAATAGGCACCATAGCGGGAGAGGAGCATATGAGGCCGGATAACGGCGTCATTCTTTTCAAATAACGGTCCTTCCAGACAACATTTCCGACATTTTTAACCCGCCAGGTTTTGACAAAGGTCGTATTGACGGGAATAGCTGTCCCGTCAGGAATTGTAACATCTTTGATGAAAAGCGTTTTGTCGTCCGGCACAGCGACAGTCGTTTCACCGGATAAATTATTTTCCTTTGGAAGACTATTGACCACCACAATGCCTACCCCCACCAAAAACATGGTCGCGGCAAACCCAATCAAAAGTGTGTTGGTTTTAGGGTTTGCTTTAGAGGTGACGGCAGCGTCCGTCAGCGCATTCTGCACGGACGAGCTGTTTTTTGATTGCTCAAACAAGGCATCAAATTCCTCATCCGTGAGCCCCAAAGCACCTAGAATTCTCTGTTTGGTTTCAACGCTTGGCGCTTCTTCACCTTTAATAATGCGGTAGAATTGACTCTTACTTACGCCGCTTTCCCAAATAATGGTTTTGGAGAAAACACCTCTACGCGTTTTGGCGTCTTTCAACGCATCAGTTAGATTTTTTGACATGACCCGGCCCCAGCATGGATAAACCTGCTTTGTGCGTTTTAATCTTTGGGACAGTTTTTTCAATCCCTGGGACACAAAATAATTTGATTCCGAGATTTTTATTCCCTTAGGGGATGGGCGCATATCTAAGGAGAGTTTAAACACCAGACGGGGCGCACACTCACCCTTCCGAATCTTCGAAGGGTGAGTACCTCGTTCAATTTGGTGATGACCATTGCTTTCGTGTTTACGCGCTGCAAAAGAAGCGCCTAGTCGCATCCGCTTAACAATATTAAAGCGAACGTCATGACGTCTCCTTTGTCCCCGAACACGTACAAACCTATTCTGCGGGAAAAATTACGCGCGCGACGCAAATCACTTTCGTCAAAAAATCCCTCACCGAATTTGGACCGGTTTTTGCCGGACCTCTTAAAGGTCAGAGCGGCAGATATTATTATCGCCGGGTTCTCCCCCATAGGTGATGAGATAAATATTTGGCCTCTCTTGAAAGCTTTGCATTCCGCAAATTATCGGATTGCCCTGCCTGTTGTCATCGGTGCAGAACGGCCCCTAATTTTCCGCAACTGGACCCCGATGTGTGAGATGGGGACAGATAATTTCGGAATATCCTATCCTTTGGGCGGACATGGTCTTGTGCCGGACCTAGTGTTCGTGCCCCTGCTCGGCTTCACGGCGAGCGGCGAGCGCCTCGGCTATGGCGGCGGATATTATGACCGCACGCTTGCGCAGCTTCGCCGCGGCGGTGAGGTTTTCGCTTGCGGCGTCGCCTATGCGGGGCAAGAGGTGGAACACATACCGACAGATGCGCATGACGCGCCGCTGGACGGTATGCTAACGGAAAATGGATTTAAGGCTTACGCATGAAACTCGCTTTTTTTGGAGATGTCGTGGGCCGTGCGGGCCGCGAAGCCGTCACCCGTCACCTGCCCGGATTAAAGCGTCACTTGGGACTCGACGCTGTTGTTATCAACGCAGAGAATGCAGCCGGCGGTTTTGGCATTACGCGGGCGACCGCGGATGAGTTATTCGATGCGGGCGCAGATGTGCTGACCCTCGGCAATCATACGTTTGATCAAGCCCAGGGTATTTCTGTCATTGATAATAATCCGCGTATCCTCCGGCCCTGTAATTACCCGCAAGGCACAACGCCCGGACGCGGAGCCGGCCTGTTCGACGTCAATGGCTATCAACTCCTCGTCGTCAATGTACTGGGCAGCGTGTTCATGGACCCGCTCGACAACGCTTTTCACGCTGTGGACAGAGAGTTGGAAGCCGCGCCGCTGGGCGCGGTCGCGGACGCCGTGCTTGTTGACGTGCATGCCGAAGCGACATCGGAGAAAAACGCCATGGGATATTTCTGTGATGGCCGTGCGAGCCTGGTGGTTGGCACACATCAACATGTGCCGACGGGCGACGCCCGCATATTGCCGAGCGGCACCGCCTATCAAACCGATGCGGGTATGTGCGGCGATTATAATTCCGTGATTGGTATGGAGGTCGAAGAACCCATCCGCCGCTTCACAACCAAAATGCGCGGCGGGCGCTTCACCCCCGCCAGCGGCCCCGGAACGCTCTGCGGGGTCTATGTCGAGACGGGCGCAAATGGCCTCGCCACCCGCGTCGAAGCCGTCCGCATTGGCGGGCAATTGGCGACAACCATTCCGGATTTGCAATAGAGCGCTGTTATTTACCAAGCTGTCATTTGCTTGTCCCGCGCGGTCGTCTTAGCAAAGCCTATGAAACATCTTGCCCTGTCCTGTCTCGCCTTTTGCCTGCCATATGCGGCTGGACCGGCACACGCCAATGATATCATGGATATTTTGGCCGCCAAAGCCAACGCCCCGGCGCGCCTCGCCCCGACAACAATTGAGTATACCTATACCCTGACGCTGGACCTGAAGGAGCGCGAAGGCAAAGCGCTGTCAGAAGGTCAGGCCGTGCTGCGCATTGACCCGACCCAGCCCCCGGGCTCTCGCACGGATATAATCAGCGCCAGCGATATCGAAAACGAAGCCCTGAAAAACTTCATCGAAGAAATTGAAGACAAAGATAACACAATGAAGAAGCAGGCCAGCGGCTTTTGGTGCGGGCCTAGTAACCCGGAGGCGCGCTCTGAGTTTAACCCCGAGACCTTGACGATTATCTCGCAAGATGAGACGCAAGCCGTCCTGCGCCCGGATGCCACCAAATTGGCGGCCCTTTTGATGCAGTCTGACGAAAATGCCGAGAAAAACGGCAAGACCATGATGAAAAAACTGCTCAAGCGAATTGAGGGCGATATCACTTTGTCCAAGCCGTCGGGGGAGATGACGGGGTTCACCGTGCGTATGACACGCCCGATGACCATGATGATTGTCGCCAAACTCAATGAGATGGACGTCTTGCAGAGCTGTGAATTAGCGCCGAACGGCCATTACCGCCTGTCCCGCCTGGAAATGAATGTCGCGGGGAAAGCCATGGGCTCTCGCTTTGGCCAAGAGATTGATATGCGGGTTTCTGACTTAACACCGCTGCGTTAGACTTCCGCACGGCTATGCTTGCCCCGACCCTCTGCCGCCGCTAAAGCGCTCTCAAATATTCGAATTTCGAGAGAAGAGGTCTCCCATGGCAGGACATTCCAAATGGGCCAATATTCAGCATCGCAAAGGTCGTCAGGACAAATTGCGGTCCAAGCTGTTTTCAAAACTCGCCAAAGATATCGCGATCGCCTCCAAAATCGGTGGTCCCGATCCGGACATGAACCCGCGCCTGCGTTTGGCCATCGCCAATGCCAAAGGCCAGTCCATGCCCAAGGACAATATCCAGCGCGCCGTCGATAAGGGCGCAGGCGGCGAAGGCGATGATTTCGAGGATATCCGCTATGAGGGGTTTGGCCCCGCAGGCATTGGGTTCATCGTCGAAGCCTCCACAGATAATAAAAACCGGACGGCTATGGCTGTGCGGACCGCCTTTTCCAAAAATGGCGGCAATATGGGCGAGACGGGCTCTGTCTCATTCATGTTCGACCAAGTCGGCAAAATTGAGTATCCGCTGGAGACCTGCGACGAAGACACCATGATGGAAGCCGCGATTGAGGCCGGCGCAGATGACTGCGAAACCGATGAAGCTGCAGAAGATCAGTGGGACGAGTTTGAACCTGTTCACACAATCTGGACCGCCCGCGACGATTTGGGGTCCGTCTCCGCAGCGTTAAATGAGAAATTCGGCGACGCGAAATCCGTCAACCTCGTCTGGAAAGGCCAGAACGATATCGACAATCCCGATGTCGTAGCGCAGGTCGTACGCCTGCAAGACGCCCTCGAAGATGTCGATGACGTCAATGATGTCTATCATAATTTCGACATGACAGAAGAAGCCGCGGCAACACTCGCGGAAGACTAAATCGAATTAAATAATACAAAAAACCCGGCCGCTTGAACAGATTTTTGAAGCCGGGTTTTTTAATGGACGACAGGCTTTGAGTGACGCGCTTGAGGCCCGTTAAATCTCCACAGCGGACCTTAGCCAGTGTCCTTAGTTGAGCGATTTTAGGACGCTCAGAGTTTTTAAGGAAAATTTAGACAAAGCCCAAGGATTAGCTTTCCTATTACGTCCTATGTCATATAATCTAGTTTAAGCAGGAGACATTGCGTTGCGGAGTTTTATCAAAGTTACACAGCCGATAATTTTTGCACTTGTACTCATAGGGTGTGCTCACAGTGTCCCGGCTACTGAACCTGTCCAAGACAAAACGATCACGAAAGTAATACCAGATTCCATTCCGTTGCATGACGGATCTACAGGCGGTGATTATGGTATTGGCGAAGGTTGGAGTATCGAAATTTTACCCGCTGAGTTTGAAACGGTATTCGACGTGGTTACTTTGGGGCATCCTGCAGACACAAGTCTTATACACATCCCGGCCGAATATGAGTGGGTAAGGGATGAAAGCGCAGACACAGACGAGCCTATCATGGTCAAAAAACTCGACACAATCCCGGCTGAATACATGACTATCACTGAAACTATAGTCATAGAGCCGGAACAAAATGGGTATTATTTGACTGAGGCGACTTACACTGCTTATGGCAATATCATTGCGCCGAAAACTGTTAAACAGAAAGTCATTCCAGCGAAAGTTAAACAAGAAGAGCGGCGGGTCGTAAAAACTCCAGCGCGGACTGTTGAACGCATGGTGCCGGTTGAAAGGCGAAAGAGGTATCGGCGCGTCGTCAAAACGCCAGCTCATGCAAAGGAAAGGCGTTGGTTCGTAGGGCCATATTATAGTCCCAGAATAGTTGAGGTTCAGCCCTGGAGATTTCTAATCAAAACGCCAGATGGTTCGGTGCTGTACGTAATTGATGATTTTGACGTGCTAACAAGCTTCGTAGATCGTTTCAAAGAATAGACGTTAAGAGCCTTAGATGAGACTCATAAGCTGTTATGAGCGGCTTACTTTAGGCGTTTATTGCCACTGAGAAAACGTGCCTAGATCCCCATTGCGGTCATTAGCCAGTGTCCTTAGTTGGGCGATTTTAAGCCGCTCATTCTATGTCTGCATTAGGGTGTGGGCTTGCAGATGGTCGCGGGCCTTTCAAATAAATCGAAACTATTGCTTATTTTCCAAAGCCGCTAAGCCATTCTGGAAATATTTAAGCTGATTATAGTGTTGAACCCAATACCATTTCTCCCCAGCATATTTACCTATTTCTTCATCATTATTTTCTGTCAATGTCGCTGAGGCCTTAATGTAACGCGTCGCTAGCTTCTTCCATTGTGCTGGGCTTGCATGGCGAGGCACGTATCTTTCTGCATAGACAAGTAATTCTAGTCCTTGGATGATTAGCTCAACATCAGACCGTTTGTTCCCAAGTGTAAGATAAGCATCACTATGGGCGATCAAAGCTTTGAACCAAAGGCTCTTATGGGGATTGTGCCTATCAAGGGGAGAGTAGGTTCCTTGGCGTTCTGAATTTAGCAGCAAGAGCAAGACACCATTGAGTGCCCTATTGCTTTGATCAGGATAGGTGGCGTCCGATAAGCTTTCTTTCACAGTCGCCAGGAGCGCTTTTTTGAAAAGGTAATCGCGCACAAGGTCCTCATAGTCATGGGTTGTTCTTCCACACGCCTTTTTCATTTTTTTTTGTAAAGTCTCATCTTGAGTCTCACAGATCGGTTCAAATGTATCCGCGGCCGCTCTGAGAGTTTCTTCGACGAAGCGAGGTGCTAGGTCTTCAAGTAGGTTTTCCGCGAAGATTAGACTCTCTTCATCGCCCGTAAGATATGCGCGCATGACGTAAATATCTTGAGATAATAGTGCGAGAGAGAGATGCAAATCTTCTAAAGGATTTCCGTTGATATAAAAAAAATACTCACTGGCCATACCCGGTTTTTTATAAATAACAGCAGACTCATTGGGCGGTATTTTTTTGGCGAGCGCATTGGCTTTTTTCAAATAGGTAATCGCTTCATCTATCGCGGCCACAGACTCATGGGCTTCCGCGCCTAATAGATAATAATTCGCGATCTTAGCATAAGCCTTACTTTGGAATTCAATATCTTCTGGCTCGCTTGGGCTAAAAGGGCGGTCAAGTTGTTTGAGAATATCTGCAGATAGGAACTCTATGGCAGTCCGCATCGTCAATGCATTTCCAAAATCGCGATGCCATATCAGAATAGACGTTTTGTCTAATGAGGAACACCAAGCCCCGACACCATCAAACCTCTTGGCAAAACTATCTGGAACAGGGTTCATCTTGATAGACTTTGTTTCATCCACCGTACCAGACCATGAAATGACCCTTCCCGCACATACAATATCTTCTTGGGGGTGTATGTCTTGAGCCTGTGAAGTCCCCGTCATCATAAGCGTAAGGACTAGGCTTAGTAACTTTTTTTGCATAATCTTAGCCTTAGGACATTCAAATACTCACCTCTACAATACCACAATATTTTCAAAGAGACTATGGTCTGAGGGCGCCACCAAACAAATGGACAGATAACGTCCATTTAGAGATATATTTGAGCGGCTTATTTTGGGCGATTTTGGGCGCTCAGCTTATGTCCGCAATGCCCCCCAAGCCGTCATCCTCAACTCAGAATTCGAGTTTCCTCATAATAATTCACGGGTTTCCCAAGTTTACCGCACCTCCCACAAACTCCGTCCTCATCTCAAAAAAGAATAATCCACGCTTTCCAAACGCATGATAGACTGAGGATGTTCTTTCAGACACGGGACAGGTAGGACGTCACCTCGTTTCTGTGTTGGTGACAACACAGAAACGCCTTGCATTTTTCCTTCGGAAAATTGCGTGGACTGGTCTGAGAGACGGTGGGTCTGAGCATCTGCGTTTGACAGCGCGGACTGTGCCGGGACTTTAGGAACGAGAGCCGACCACCTGGTCCAAGTGGCCTGACTTGTGGGGTTTATGACTGGCCGTTTC
>CALFWV010000220.1 GCA_937927825.1 uncultured Caulobacterales bacterium
TACCCACGGCAAGCACGCCCATCAACTGTCCAAAATAAGACGCGCCGTCATTCGTCAGCGGCACAATCATTGTGCCGAAGATACCGGCGACCAAGTGAACCGGGATCGCGCCGACCACATCGTCAATCTTGAGCTTGTCCAACAGCGGAACTGCGAGGCAGGCGAGGAGTGAGCCAATCCCGCCGATGAGTAAGGCAAGCGGCACAGACGGCGTCAAAGGTTCAGCCGTAATAGCGACGAGGCCGGCCAAAGCTCCGTTCAGAGCTAAGGTCAGGTCAATCTTACCATAACGGAGCTGCGTGTAGATTACAGCGACCAAGACGCCCGCAACAGCCGCCATATTTGTATTAACGAAGACCTTCGCAATTGAATCGGCGTCGGTGATTGTCCCCATGGCGAGTTGCGATGCGCCGTTAAAGCCAAACCAACCGAGCCATAGGATGAACACACCCAAAGTGGCCAAGGTCATGTTGGAGCCGGGGATGGGGTGGACTTTGCCGTCCACATATTTGCCGTTACGTGCGCCCAGGATAATCGCGCCGATTAAGGCTGCCCAGCCGCCTGTCGAGTGAACCAATGTGGAGCCTGCGAAGTCAGAGAAAGCAAATTTGGAGTCGAGGAAGCCGCCGCCCCATTCCCAGCTGCCCACGATTGGATAAATAAATCCGGTGAGAAGCACGACAAAGATAAAAAACGGCCAGAATTTAATCCGCTCGGCCACTGTACCCGACACGATAGATGCGGTTGTTGCGCAGAATACCATTTGGAAGAACCAATCAGAATAGGCGGAATATCCCGTATCCACGTCTTCGGGTGTAAAGCTCATAATCGCTATTTTCCCGAAGTAATCTCCGCCGCCATACATAAGTTGATAGCCGACAATCCAGAACATCAATCCGGCAACCGAATATAATGTGATGTTCTTGAGGCACTGCATGGAGACGTTTTTGGTGCGGACGAAACCCGCTTCCAACATGGCAAAGCCTGCTGCCATCCACATGACGAGGAAGCCACCGATAAGGAAAAGCAACGTGTTGAAGACAAAGGCGTCATTCGCCGCCAAGCTCTCTAAAGTCGGCGCGTCCTGCGCCAGTGCTATTGAGGGGGCAAGCACAGCGATTGCTGCGGCCCCGCTCAGAATTTTCGCGAATTTTCGCATTGGAGTTCCCTTCTACTCTTGTTTCGTGGCTTTGCCTTGCTGATAGGGCGGGGCGGATGCGAGTCGGTATGGCGGCAATATTCGGGGTGGATAGACCATGCGCATTTTCTGTGCGCCTTCCTGTGCGGATTGCCTTATGGCTGTGCGCGGATCAGATATTGGAAATAGAGGAATCAGATGAAACGCGACGCTTACATATATAAGGCCCTGACATCGGCGCAGTGGGCGGACTTTCAGGCAAACGAAGTTTTCAAAGGCTCGCCTGTCGATCTCGCCGATGGCTATATTCATATGTCTCGCGCGGCGCAGCTTAAGGAAACGTTGGATAAATGGTATGCAGACCAAACTGAGGTCGTGCTGCTGCAAATTGAGGCCGAGACAGTTGCGGCGGATTTGAAATATGAAGTGTCGCGCGGCGGTGCAGAATTTCCGCATCTCTTTGCAGATTTATCGATGTCAGCCGTAGGGCAAGTGTGGGTGGTCTCCTCCGATGCAGGTGTCTATACGCTGCCCGAAGATTTAACCGCGAACTGAGTTTTTTATGAGCCTGATTTACAAAACCGGAACCGCCCTGCTGCGCCGCCTGCCTGCGGAACGTGCACATGTAACGACGGTGAAATTATTGCGCGCCGGGTTCGGTCCGAAGGGCGGAGTAATTACTTCTGATGTTTTGAAAACAAATGTTGGCGGGTTGGAGCTTCCCAACCCTGTCGGGCTGGCGGCCGGATTTGATAAGGATTGTGATGTGCCAGATGCAATGCTGGGCGCAGGGTTTGGGTTTGTCGAATGCGGCACGGTCACGCCGCGTCCGCAAGTGGGCAATCCGCAGCCTCGTCTCTTTCGCCTTGTCGAGGACGAAGCTGTCATCAACCGGATGGGATTTAATAATCGCGGTCTGGATCATTTCTCCGAACGTCTGCGTGCGCGCAAAGGGAATGGCGGTATTGTTGGGGCGAACCTCGGCGCAAATAAAGACAGCGATGACCGCGCCGCAGATTACGTCACGGGCTTAACGCGCCTCTGGGGTCATGCGGATTATTTCACCATCAATATCAGTTCCCCAAACACACCGGGCTTACGTAAACTCCAAGGCGCGGATGAGATGGAAGACCTCTTGGGCCGCATCGCGGAAACGCGGGCCGCACTGACCGGGGAGGAACCCAGCGTCCCGATTTTTCTAAAAGTCGCGCCGGATGTTGATGTCACGCAAATTGACCGCATTGTCGAACAGGCGCGGACCTACGGTATGAATGCCATCATCGTCTCCAACACGACGCTCGACCGACCCGAGACTCTGCAAAGCGCGCATTGCGGTGAGGGCGGCGGGTTATCCGGCCAGCCTTTGTTTGAGAAGTCCACGCGCATCCTTGCAGAGTTCGCAGACGCTGCGGACGGCAAGATAGATCTCATTGGTGTTGGCGGTATTGGAAATGGCGAACAAGCCTATGCGAAAATCCGGGCAGGTGCGAAAGCGGTGCAGCTCTACTCAGCCTTGGTCTATCACGGTCCGCAATTGGTTGCGGAGATTTGCGCGGATGTTGAGGCGCGCGCGAAAGCCGATGGGTTTAAGAATATTGGCGAAGCGGTTGGGGCGGGCTAACCCAACTTAAACGTCGCATTGGCGCGGGCGACCGTGCCTTTGTCCGTGATGAGGCGGGTTCTGACAAAGCCCAAACTGCCGCCTAATTTCACCACCTCACTATCGGTCGCGATCCATTCGCCGACTTTCGCCATGCCTGTGAAGTCGACGGAGAGATTGACGGTGACGAGGCTTTTTACCTCGCGGCCTTCGTCCTTCATGATTTGGACACAGGACAGACCCATCGCATTATCCGCGATGGCAGAAATAAATCCGCCGTGGATGATGCCGCGCGAGTTGCAGTGGGCGTCGCGCAATATTGTGCCTAGGCTGATTTGGTCGGGCGTCATGCGAGAATAAAGCGGCTCCCACGGATCTGTAAAAGCGGATTTGCGAAAGTGCGGTTTATAATCATCAGGGATATTCGTCATGATGCTTCCATATGTTTCCGAATGGATGGGTAGGCGACGGTAAGTGTGAGCGCGCGGACGACATAATAAAAGAGAAAAGCGACCCAAATCCCCGCTGCGCCCATAATCGGATAAATGAGATAATGCGCGCCGATATAAAGAATGACGGCGGCGATACCTGCGTTGCGCATGGCGGCCGTGCGCGTGGTGCCGATAAAGATACCGTCCATTTGATAGGCGGCAAATCCCAGCACGGGCGCGAGCGCGCAATAGGGCAGGTATGTCATCGCGCTCTCTATGACGGCCGGGTCAGGGGTCAGCAGGCGGATGAGGAATGGTCCGCCCAGATAAATAGCCGAGCCAATTAAAAGCGCAAACCCAATGGAAAACTCGCTCGTCAACCTCACGGCGCGGTCAAATCGGTCACGGTTTTTGGCCCCGTAAGCTGCGCCCGTGACAGCTTCTGCCGTATGGGCGAAACCGTCGAGCACGAGAGCCGCCATGGTAATCATCTGCATGAGGATGTGATAGCCCGCGAGGAAGGTTTCGCCTTCGCTGGCCGCTGCATTGCCAAAGAAATTAAACCCAACGGTCAGGGCCATCGTGCGGATAAATATATTCCCATTCGCCACGCCAAGCTTCGATAAGGCGTCCCGTGCGAGCAGGACTTTTCTTGTAAATGCGCCCGGTCTCCACCCCCCGCGCCGCTTCACCTCGCGGATCATCAAGACTAATCCCGCCGCGAAACCTGCCCATTCTGCTGCGGCACTGGCCAGCCCGACGCCGATAAGCCCGCCGACCAGAACAATCACAAAAATTGGCGAGAGAATGATGTTCACAATGTTCAAAACAATCTGCAAACCGAGCGCCAGACCCGCGCGGCTAATCCCGACAAACCAGCCCATCAGGGCAATCGTACCGAGTGTTGCAGGCAGACCCCAAAGCCGCGCGCGAATGTAGTCTGTGGCGCTGCCTTCAATCTCGGCGCTGGCCGTGAAAATCGCAAAGGCGCCTTTGAGGAGCGGGATTTGCAGCGCGAAAATAAACAGGCCAATGGCAATACCCAATGGGATTGCGCGAATGATATGGGATTGGACTTCTGCTTCCGCGCCTGCGCCGTCGCTCTGCGCGGCGAGGCCTGCCGTCGACATCCGCAAGAATCCGAACCCCCAATAGGCGATGCCGTAAATCACAGCGCCGAGACCAATCCCGGCCAAGGCCCATGTGCCAACAAATCGTCCCACCATGAACGTGTCCACAAGCCCAACAATTGGCGCGGCGCCATTGGCCAGCATGATAGGCCAGGATTGATTGAACACCTTCGCTCGGGTGAGTGTGGTTTGGGCGGACGACATGGTCAGGGCTTAGTCTGCACCGCACGGGATGTGGAGTTTTTCTTTGATACAAAATAGGTCACCCGCTCTTTTGGGGACATAATGATTGAGTTATGTTTTATATTTGGAGATTGAATTTGCGGGATGGCGGTCTGCCGCGCTTGCCAAAAAGCTGTGAAGCTGTCAGACACAGCCTATGGTAAAAACACTTTTGGTCTTGTCTTCAGGTTTTTCTTTGGCTGTGGCGGCGCAGCTTCCCGCTTACGCTCAGACAGCTGCTGATTTCGAAGGGCGCTTCGTCGAACAAGTTAGGCAGCATCACCCCGATTTTCGAATTGTCAAAAAAATTGAACGATTCCCCGAGCGGTATAATGCCTCTGTCAAACTTCCCATTCGCGCAACCTCGCCCACAGGGTCGAAGACCAACCGCGCACTTGTGACCCTGCATGACGGCGTCACCGGAGAGCCGATGGAGAGTTGCTACACGCCCTGCACGCTGCACAAATCCCCGGAGCGTTTAACTTTTGTGTTCCCTTATAAATATGGCCACTTCACATTTCCGAATGAAATTGAAAGAGACCCGGCCGGGATGCGGGCGAAATATCCCTATTGGGATAATGAATATGAAGTAAAACTCGGGCCGGATTTTCGTAAAGCGGTGGTGCGCGGAAAAATGTGTGAGTCGCAATTTTCCAAAATGGAGAAAATCGATGGGGATGCGAAACCGTGTTATCGGATGCCGCCGCCCGTTCCGGCGATTAATTATAGCGGATATTGCCTGACAGCTTTCGACATCACGCCCGAAGGCGACGTAACAAACCCCAGAGTAACGGATTGTAGTGATGACGTCTTTGAGATGACGAGCCTCGTCGCTGTGAGTGCGTGGAAATATCATCCGAAGATTGAACGCGGTGTCGCGGTGTCTCGCCCGAATGTGGAGGCCCGGCTGCGCTATGACATCACGGATTTCGACGGTACGCTTTTAGATCACAATGGCGACCGGGTCGAACCATAGTCACGGGCTATTTGTAGATTGGCGCGACGACTCGCGCATTTGTGCGGCTGATGAAAATTGCCTTGTTTGCATATAAGCTCTTGCACAAGCGTGCAGGCTTTCATATATGCCCAATCCTTGGCGCGGGGTGGAGCAGCCCGGTAGCTCGTCAGGCTCATAACCTGAAGGTCGTAGGTTCAAATCCTACCCCCGCAACCAATTCATAAAAATACCGCCCGTCAGGGCGGTTTTTTTATGAATAACATGCGGAAAAAACGCGCAGCCTTAGCGCGTTCTTTTCCGCGCCCCCCAACCCTCGAAGCCATGATGAAGGCGAGTTTTGATTATTGGGCGACCCAAATCGCAGAACTCCAAGCCCGGTCCTGATCTACCGCCTGCATATCGGGATTAGGCGGGGTTCCGTTTCGCACGGCATCCCACGTACTCCATCGGCATTTCGG